>JABDPL010000239.1 GCA_013042825.1 Flavobacteriaceae bacterium
TCCCAAAAACGCGATCACCTGGTGGGTATTCGAACCAAAAAAATAACTATTAATTCTAAAATTATAAACAGATGAAACATTTAGCAATAGTAACCTTCGCCCTGATCCTGCTCCCCTTAATCGGCAATGCTCAAAATGATACATCACAGAGTTCAGATGATATCACCGGTTCCTGGACCATTGACCTTAGGCCGAGTCCGAAAGCCGATGGCTATTATCAGACCTTAAACATATTAGCTGTTGATGATAATACAATCAATGGAACTTTTTACGACAGTCAGATTGAGAACGGTTTTATAAATGACAACTGGGACCAAATCTATTTTGCATTCACCACTTCCGATAATACACACGACTACTACCATTCGGGTTACCTGAAAAATGGCAGGTTATACGGTATTTCTTATTGTCCCGGACGTAATTTTACCGCACCATGGAATGGGGTAAAGATCATCAAGCAATGAGGTTGTTTACAATCCGCTGATATAACTTCCGTAGAGATCCTTAAACTGCAACCCTTTGGTAAACCTGTATTTGCTCAGTTTCTTGAATTGTACCAGTCCCCAAAGCACAAATTCCTTAAGGAAATAGCGTTCTTCCTGTGAAACCTCCGGCTGATATTTTTGAATCAGATCTTCCAGGGGTTCGATAGAATCCAGCAATTCACGGTATTCGGTGTCGGTGCTGTCGTCCAGCAGCTCAAAACCACTGCCTTCGAAGAACCAATGGATCAGCTCATCATAGGGTCCTACATCATTCGGTTTTTCCAACTTTTCTATCTTGGGAAAAAAGTCAGGAAAAAGGCTTTGTATGGCACTCTCAATGAGATTGTTGGCAACGAAATCGGCACCTTCCTGCTCACCTTCATAAACCAGCTCTATCTTTCCGGTTATGGCGGGAATCAGCCCGGTAAAATCACTTAAACGTACAGTAGTGGTCGTATCCCCAGAGCGCAGCGCTCTGTGCTCTGCAGTGCTTAAAAGATTTTCGTAAGCTGTAATACTCATCCGGGCACTAACCCCACTTTTAACATCTACATATTCACTATGTCTGGCCTCGAAACTGATTTGCTCGAGCAGGTCCTTTGCTATTTCGGGAACAGATACGCGTTTCGACTGGTCACTACCCGTATCAGCTTCCTGCATGGTAATGGTCTTGGCGGTGCTCACATCTTCGGGATAATGGGTCAGAATCTGCGAACCGATCCTGTCCTTAAGCGGCGTAACTATACTTCCCCTGTTCGTATAATCCTCCGGATTAGCGGTAAATACGAATTGCAGATCCAACGGCAGCCTGAGTTTGAAACCGCGAATCTGGATATCTCCCTCCTGAAGAATATTGAACAAAGCTACCTGAATACGTGCCTGAAGATCGGGCAGCTCATTGATGACAAAAATTGAACGGTTGGCCCTCGGGATCATACCGTAATGAATAACACGGTCATCGGCATAGCTCAATTTGAGATTTGCAGCCTTGATGGGATCTACATCACCTATAAGATCGGCAATGGTCACATCGGGAGTCGCTAGCTTTTCAGCAAAACGCTGATCCCTGTGTAACCATGTAATGGGTGTGTCATCCCCCTGGGCCATAACCTTTTCTTTCGCATAACGCGAAATTGGATTAAATGGATCATCATTGATCTCTGAACCTTCCACAACCGGTATATATTCATCGAGCAGATTTACCATCAAACGTGCAAGCCTGGTTTTAGCCTGTCCCCTCAGCCCCAATAAGTTGATATTGTGCCTGGACAAAATGGCCCGTTCCAGTTCCGGGATAACAGAATTCTCATAACCGTGAATGCCTTCAAACGATTTTTTCTTGTTTTTGATATTGGTGATAAGATTTTCTCGCAATTCGTCTTTTATACTCCGGCTTTTGTACCCCGCCTTTTTGAGTTCACCGAAGGTTTTTATATCCTTAAAATTCATATTATCCTTTTATTCTTTTTTTTCTATTTGTTTCGTAGTCTTCAAATATCATTTCACCAAGACCTTTTATCCCGGTGTAGAATGCCTTTCCCTGGTTGGCGCGGGTGAATTCCTGCACAAACTGCATCAGGTATTCGTCCCTGGCAATCATAAAGGTCGTTATAGGAATATGCAACTTCCTGGCCTGGCTGGCCATAGCGTAACACTTGCTCACAATTTTTGGATCCAAACCAAAACTGTTCTTGTAATACTCACCATCCGGCAGCCTCAGACAACTGGGCTTTCCATCGGTAATCATGAATATCTGTTTATTGGTGTTGCGCTTTCGCCTGAGCATATCCATGGCCAGCTGCAATCCGGCAACTGTGTTGGTGTGATAAGGACCGACCTTCAAATAAGGAAGATCCTTGATCGCAATTGGCCAGGCATCATTTCCAAATACGAGTATATCAAGCGTATCCTTTGGGTACCTTGTCGTAATCAGTTCAGCAAGGGCCATAGCCACCTTTTTAGCGGGTGTTATACGGTCTTCACCATAAAGTATCATACTATGACTGATATCGATCATGAGAATTGTACTCATCTGGGATTTGTGCAAGGTTTCCTCAACAACAAGGTCATCTTCGGTAAGGTTGAATGAACCCAAACCATGATTGATCTGGGCATTCTTCAGGCTTTCGGTCATAGAGACTTTCTCCAGCGGATCTCCAAAACGATAACGCCTGAAATCTCCCGTATGTTCGTCCCCGCGACCTACATCCTTGCTCCGGTGTTGTCCTGCTCCACTACGTTTGATCTTGCCAAAGATCTGATCAAGGGCCTGTTGCCTTATAGCACGTTCGGTTTTAGCAGTTATACTAACACCACTGTTACCATCAGGATCGATCTCTTCACGGATATAACCCTTTCGTTTCAGGTCCTCGATAAAATCTTCTATAGTATAGTTCTCGTCGGTAAGTTCATATTCCTTATCGAGTTCACGCAACCAATCTATGGCCTCATCAAAATCACCTGAGGTGTGGGTTATGAGTTCCTTGAAGATCTCAAACAATTTTTCGAATGGAGATTGGTCCGGCGCCGCGTAGGGCTTAAAGATAAAACCCGACCTGTGGATTCTTTCTGACATAGCTATGTAAAAATAGAGTTTTTTGATCAAGTAAACTATCCCCCTTAACATGCCTTTAAGATTTCTGATTTTTCTTTTCATTACCTTTAGGCTCTTCATTAGCTAACCATTAATAATTGACGATGAAAAACTGGTTTTTACTACTGCTGCTGAGCTTTTCTCTCACCTCATCCGCTCAGGAAATATCAATGGACTTTTTTAAAAATATGAAGCCACGGAATATCGGTCCGGGCGGCATGTCGGGCCGCGTCACGGCTATAGATGTTGTGCATTCAAATCCTGATATCATGTATGTGGGAACGGCATCGGGAGGACTTTGGAAATCGACTTCAGCTGGCATTAAATGGGACCCCATTTTTGAAGACCAGGTTACGGCTTCTATCGGAGCTGTAGCCATTCAGCAATCTAACCCCAGTGTGATCTGGATTGGTACCGGTGAGGGCAATCCCAGGAACAGTTTGAATGGTGGCTATGGTGTTTTTAAATCCTTAGACGGGGGAAAGACCTGGAAATCCATG
>JABDPL010000240.1 GCA_013042825.1 Flavobacteriaceae bacterium
AACCTCTTCAGGAGAGGTAACTGTGCTGGGGACCCAATTCAATGTGAAGAACCGTTCAGGAATTTTCGAAGTGGTATGTTTCGAGGGTTCAGTCCAGGTTACAAGCGAAATAAAAGAAGATATTTTAAAAGCCGGGGATCGTTTTTTGCTGTTAGATGGGAAATATATTGCTGCTGAAAAAGACCTTAAACAAAATCCTTCCTGGATCAATAACAACAGTTACTTCAAGAGTATGCCGTACAGACTCGTGATAAATGAATTTGAACGGCATTATGATGTGAGTATCGATGCCGGTTCCTTTGACATGGACCAAAGATTTACCGGAAGTTTCACACACGATGATATTGATCTTGCCCTTAAATCAATAACTTTACCTATGAATTTAAGGTACAGCCTAACCGATGGCCGTACGATTATGTTATCTAGTGAGTAAATCGTTCTTAACGACTTTTCTTTGTGTTCTTCTTTTCGGTAGTGTTTCGGTTTTGGCGCAGGAATATTCCGGAAGCAGGCAACCCCTGCTAAATGTTATCCAAGAGATATCCCGGAACTATGACGTAAATTTCACATATGCCGATGCTACCCTGAATGAAAAAGAAGTTTATGCCCCTGAAGTCGGTTGGAGTTTAAACCGGGTTCTGCGTTTCCTTGAAGAACAAACCGGACTTATCTTTGAACTTCTCAGTAACTCAAATATAATTATTCGTGCACAACTGCAGGAAAACATAACAACCACCCAGTACCTGGACGAAGTCCTGGTCACGAATTATCTCACCAGGGGAATCTCCCTCAAAAACGATGGTATAACAGAACTCAAACTGACTAAGTTCGGAATTCTGCCCGGACTAATAGAACCCGATGTATTACAGACCATCCAGGCCCTTCCAGGCATAAACAGCATTGATGAACGGGTATCTAACCTGAACGTAAGAGGTGGGACAAACGATCAGAACCTGTTGCTTTGGGATGGTATCAAAATGTACCAATCAGGACATTTTTTCGGCCTCATTTCAGCTTTTAATCCTTACCTGACAGAAAAGGTGTTGGTTTCAAAGAATGGAACAAGTGCGGTATATGGAGACGGCGTTTCAAGCATAATTGATATGCGAAGCAGTGATTCACCCGGAGATGCATTTGTTGGAGGCGCGGGCATCAACCTCATCAGTGCAGATGCTTATTCCAAAATTCCTTTCAGCCCGAATTCCGAGTTGCAAATATCGGCCCGACGTTCGATAACCGATCTGCTCACAACCCCTACCTATGACAATTATTTTAAACGGATCTTTCAGGATACAGATATTACTAACCAGGGTAGAAATATCATTACCCAAAATGAGCGGTTCTATTTTTTTGATGCTACGGGACGCTACATTCACCAACTGAATGACCGGACAACACTCAAGGTGAATGCCCTGGCCATCTATAACAATCTCGACTATGATGAACGGTCGACCATAAACGATGTGAATGAAGCATTAAACAGTGCGTTGATCCAGAGAAACCTGGCTGCGGGAATAGCTTTTGATTATCAGTGGAATCCCAAATTTAAAACTACCGCACAGGTTTATCTGTCGAATTATACCCTGGATGCCACGAATTTCGATGTTCTGAACGACCAAAGGCTCATCCAGGAAAACGAAGTTTATGACGGCGGATTAAAACTTCATGCTTACTATAATGTTGATGAGAATCTGAGATATTTCGGTGGCTATCAATTTATAGAGGTCGGTATAAGTAATCTTGAAGATGTAAATAATCCCGTGTTCAGGCGTTTTGTTAAAGAGGTACTCAGAACGCATGCCATGTTCCATGAGGTCAAATTCAGTTCGGGATCGGGAAATACAACCGCCATGCTGGGGCTGCGAACCAATTATATAGAAAAGTTCGGCGAGTTCTATGTAGAGCCCCGCTTAAGTTTTAACCAGCGGTTTCTCGATCATTTCCGCCTGGAAATACTGGGCGAGATCAAATCGCAATCGACATCTCAAATCATCGATCTGCAGAATGATTTCCTGGGTGTGGAAAAAAGACGCTGGATCTTGTCGAACAACATGGACATCCCTGTGATAGAAAGCAGGCAGATCTCAACCGGAATTCACTACAACCGCAATCGCCTTTTGATCAGCCTTGAGGGTTTCCTGAAAACCGTTGACGGTATAACGACACGCAGCCAGGGCTTTCAGAATCAATACCAATTTGTTGACGCCATCGGTCAATATGAGGTAATCGGCTTTGATTTCCTGATAAACAAGCGATGGGAAAACCTGAGCAGCTGGCTGGGCTATTCGTTTAATTCGAACGACTATACCTTTAACGACCTGAATTTTGGCCAGGAATTTCCGAATAATTCGGAAATCAGGCATAGTATGACCTTTGCAGGCACCTATTCACTGAACAAACTCAAAATCGCCACCGGACTGAACTGGCGAACCGGAAAGCCTTTTACCCTGCCCGATTCTGAAAATCCCATCACCAATAATTTCATTAATTACCAGGATCCCAATGCGGAAAACCTCAGTGATTATCTGCGGATAGACGTTTCAGCGACCTACGATCTGAAGCTTGCACCCAATATCGAAAGCACAGCAGGCTTTTCCCTCTGGAACCTTTTTGACAGAAGGAATACTATCAATACCTATTATCTGATCTCCGAAGATGGAACCCTGTCTCGTGTTGACAATGAATCTTTGGGTATTACACCTAACTTTAGTTTCAGGATTAAGTTCTGAGCATTTGGCTTATTTGAAAATTTGAGTTAATTTCAATCGCCAACCCATAGCAGATGCGATCATTAATATCTTTAATGATGATTTTGAGCTTTGTCACTTCATGGGCTCAGAATGATCGGATTGAGAAGAATAATACGGTCTTCTTTATTCCGGAATTTCAAATTGGGAAAACCATGGAAGCCAATGATGGTTTTCCAAAAACCAATCTTCAAACAGCTGCTATTGTGAGCCTTGGCCTTCATAATTCGGATGACGTAAAAGAATGGGCCGCCCGATTGAATTTTCCAAAAACCGGGATTCTGTTCGCTTTTATTGATTTTGGCAATTCCGATAAACTCGGACAGGCCTTTTCAATCATACCGTTTGCCGAATTCCTGTTGCTTCCTAAGGTTTATCTGAATGTAGGCATGGGCGCCTCCTATATGAACATCTTATACGATGAGATAAAAAATCCCTTTAACAGGGCCATTACCACAAACCTCAACTGGTCCTTTCGATCGTTTATTCATTTCTCGCTTAAAGCTAACAAGAGCTGGGATTGGCGTTTGGGAGCGGGATATTTTCATCATTCCAATGGGCATACAAGGCTTCCCAATCAAGGCCTTAATTCTGTTCTGGCTAGCCTGTCTGCCAAGATCAATACAAGAACAGAACATGAATTAATTGATAAACCGGAATATAGCAGAAGTTCTCAAACCTATATCTCAGGACGAATCGGATTTGGCCTGAACGTACTTTCGGAAGAATTCAACTCTAAGAAAGGGGTCTATTCATTAGCCTTTGACCTGGGCAAGATCATCAATAAGACCTTCAAATTTGGCGGTGGTTTTTATTACCGGTTCTATCAGCACTATTATGATTATATAAAAAATGAAGAGCCATTGGTTATTGAAGAATACCCGCTTTTCCTTGAAAACCCATTCGTTTACGCCAGTAACTTCGGACTCTATGGCTCTGCAGAATTACTCCTGGGTCATGTTGGATTCGAATTCGAAATGGGGTTAAACATCCACAAACCTTTTTACAGTATCGACTGGAGACTTAACCAGGGCTATTCCTATACCAATGCAAACGGCACTCTGATAAAGGTTTTAGGAGAATTCGACTGGTATTACGAGATCAAGCGTACCGTCTCGGCCAGGATGGGACTCAAGTATTATCTTTTCAATAACAACAGATCACCGAAGTATAACCTCTACCTGGGAGCCCATATCAACGCTAATTTCGGACAAGCCGATTTCACTGATCTCAGTTTGGGATATGTTTATAGATTCGATCTTAATGACAAACAGCACTGAACGAGACATTACATACGCTCAGGAACGGTTATACCGAGCAGTTTTAAGGCATTTTTAATTGTCAGACCAACCGCTTTTGACAACTGCACCCTGAAAATTCTCTGATCTTCAGATTCCGCTCCGAGAATAGGGATGCTTTGATAAAAGGAATTAAAGAACTTTACCAGGTCATAGCTGTAATTTGCGATCAAAGCAGGGCTGTAATTGTGAGCCGCCTGTTGCACCAGCTCGGGGAAAATTTCTAACTGTTTTATCAGGTCTTTTTCTTTTTCATCCAGCTGCTGCACCCGCGAATCAACTGCAAAATCAAATTCCGCTTTCCTTAGAATTGCCTGTATCCTCGCATAGGTGTATTGAATAAAAGGCCCAGTATTCCCCTGAAAATCAACTGATTCCTTGGGGTCAAATAAAATACGCTTCTTCGGATCGACCTTCAGAATGAAATATTTCAACGCACCAAGGCCGATCATTTTGAAGATCCTCTCCCGCTCCTCTTCCGAGTAGCCTTCCAATTTACCGAGTTCCTTGGAAATGTCCCTGGCTGTATCGGTCATCTCGACGATAAGATCGTCGGCATCCACTACGGTTCCTTCCCGGCTTTTCATTTTTCCGCTAGGCAGGTCTACCATCCCATAACTCAGATGATACAGGTTCTCTGCCCAACTGAAACCTAATTTCTTCAGAATAAGAAACAGCACCTTAAAATGATAATCCTGCTCATTTCCAACGGTATACACCATTCCTTCCACATCGGGATAATCCTTTTTCCTTTGAATTGCTGTTCCGATGTCCTGGGTCATATAAACAGCGGTGCCATCGGCTCGAAGAACGATCTTTTCATCAAGACCTTCATCGGTCAGGTCACACCATACCGATCCGTCCTCTTTTTTTAAAAATACGCCTTTTTTCAGCCCTTCCGAAACAAACGCCTTTCCCAACAAATAGGTCTGGCTTTCGTAATAATAAGTATCGAAATCAACGCCGAGATGTTTGTAGGTCCGCTCAAAACCATCGTAAACCCAGTTGTTCATCATCGTCCAGAGTTCCACGGTTTTAGGATCACCAGATTCCCATTGCCTGAGCATGTCCTGAGCTTCGAGAAGAATCGGCGCATTTTTTTTAGCGTCTTCTTCTGAATGGCCCGGGGTTTTTAATTCTGAAACCTGTTGTTTGTAAAGCTGGTCGTATTTCACATAATAATTGCCTACAAGCTTATCGCCCTTGACTCCTGTTGATTCAGGTGTTTCTCCATTTCCGAAACGCTGCCATGCCAGCATACTTTTACAGATATGAATACCCCGGTCGTTTATGATCTGTGTCTTGTAAACCTTCTTCCCTGATGCCTTCAGGATCTCTGAAACGCTGTAACCCAGAAGAATATTCCGAATATGCCCCAGGTGAAGTGGCTTATTCGTATTGGGCGAAGAATACTCTACCATTATCGCATCCTCCGAACTGGTTTTTTGTATACCGAACTCATGATTTTCCCGAATTGAATTAAAAAAGCGGATGTAGGCCGAATCCTTTAGCGACAGGTTGAGAAAACCCTTTATAACATTAAATTCAGCAATTTCAGGAGCATGAGTAAGAACGTATTCCCCAAGATACCGGGCAATCTCTGCCGGATTCCCCTTGATATACCTCAGCATTGGAAAAACAACTATCGTAATATCGCCTTCAAATTCCTTAGGTGTTTCCTGGAATTCAATTGAGGGAATATCGACCTTAAACCTCTGGGCCATAGCCGATTGAACGAGTTCTGAAAGAGACGCTTTGAGCAGCATGAGCGGGATTAAAATTTCAGGCAAATATAAGCTTTTTAGTAGGGTTAAAAGACAACAAAACATCTAATTATCGATCTTCTACCAATTTCATAGATTAAATGTAATTATCTGTTTATCAATATTTTACAAGTAATTATCCGATAAAAAATACCCGTTTATTCATCGATGTTATCGTTATTTGAACGATTGTAGACCCTCACTATCGATAAAAATGACCGATCATCGAAATTCCTTCAATCCAGGAAGGGTTAAATCTACTTTTACACCAGCCCAAATCTATAATGCGATGAAACAGACCTACTTATTCATCAGTTTATTTATAATTGTCCTGACCACTGGTTTCGCTTCGAATCCGGAGGTTAATACTATTACGGACAATTCCGAATCAATTTCCGAAAAGAAAAACGAATTTGTTGCCTTGGCCAATTGCCAGAATATCACTGTGCAGCTGAATGCCTCAGGAACAATAACCATTGCCGAAGACGCAGTTAACAACGGTAGTACCGGTTTAGGTACTTTGACCTTCGATACGGATGTCACTGTTTTTACCTGTGCTGACATTGGAAATAATACTGTAACCTTAACTGTAACCGACAGCTTTGACGGATCTACAGACAGTTGCTCTGCTACTGTAACTGTTCAGGACAATATGGCCCCTAATGCCATTTGCCAGGACATCACCGTTCAACTGGACAACAACGGCAATGCATCTGTCTCAGCAGCTCAGGTTGATAACGGGTCAAATGACAACTGCGGAATCGCTTCCCTGTCACTTAGTCAAACCGCTTTTACTTGTGCTGATGTTGGTGCCAATACCGTTACACTTACCGTAACTGACGATAATGGAAATACAGATACCTGTACCGCTACTGTAACCGTTC
>JABDPL010000243.1 GCA_013042825.1 Flavobacteriaceae bacterium
CTGCCTGATGGTGTGTTTTTAGCCTACGATAATCTTAAAATCACGATTTAAATGAAAAAGAACCTCTACCTGTACCTTTTTGTCTTTGCCTTACTCCTGGTCATCTTTCAATTTGTCAATTCAAAGAACATCATTGAAAAGTATGAAACGGATATCAATCGACTAAAGGACTCGACCGAAGAACTCCAAGGTCAAATAACCCGACTTGAAGATGAAAACCTCGACCTTTTGTACTTCAACCTCGAGAATAACGATGATGCTTTAACCTATTTTGAGCGCTCCGGTTATGACACATCGGAATTAATTCCCTTTTTGAAAGACGAATTGTACAAGCTTAATGAGGTCAAGGGCGAGCATCCGCTTGTGCCCTATGCTTCGATGACAGATAACCCTATGATGATCAATAAGGTTAGATTGCTAAATCATAAATGGATCATAGCTGATTTTTCCGACGGGGAATATTGGGGGGAAATGTTATTGACCTATGAGATCACCGAGGAGAAGAAGCTAAAATTCAAAGTAGCTGAATCTTTGTTATATCCGCCACAAAACTAAAGCCGCTTTTCAAGCCAGGATTTGAACTCATAGAAATTCTGTGGTGCTACGCCATGTCCTACAGGAAACTCTGAATAGGAGTAATCGATTTTTAATGCATCGAAAAATGGCGGAGTCTGCCTTGCCCATTCTACTGGAATCATCTGATCTGCCGATCCATGTGAGCAATAAAAGGCCAGATTGGAATAATCGTAAGACTGGATATCTGCAGGAATGAGATCCTTGTTAACATAACCGCTCAACGCGATGATATTCTTGACCTTTTTAGGATAGGTCAAAGCAACTGCAATACTCAAGATTGTTCCCTGGCTGAATCCCAGCAGCGTTATATTGTCGGGATCAACCGGATAAGCCGCGCATGCTTCATCGATGAAATTTGCGATGGTATCACGTGAGCTGAGCGCTTCTTCGGTGTCTGTCCATTTGCCTTGTGGTGCATCGAAATGAATGGTGTACCAGGCATAACCATAGGGAAACATGGTATATGGGGCTTGAACCGAAACGATAAAGAGTTTTTCATCCAGTTCTGAACTGAAGGAGAACAGGTCGTTCTCGTCACTGCCATATCCATGCAGCATAATGACCAGCGGGGCTTTTTCAGTCAAAGCCGATGGCCTGATGCGATGGTTCAGTGAAAGGGATTGAGGCACTGTCATCTGCCGAGTCCAGCAAATATTCGCTGATAAAAATTACCCAGCAAAGGAACCGGATCCATCCGTCCGGAAACAGCAGTCATAAAACCATAAATGAATAGCACACCGAAAAACATATAAAATGCCAGAGTAGCAAACCAATTATCAAAATTGCTTACGAAAAGACCGATTGCAAAAAATGTGATCCATAGGCCCAGGGATTGCCTGATATGAAAAGCTGCAAATTCATTTTTCCTTTCATTGTTCATGTAGAAGGCGATGATAACCCCAACAATCGTCAGGTAACTAATTACTGCAGTTGTTTTACCCTCTTCCGCGGAATTGTTCATAAGCCATTGTGTTTTAATAACATCTTATTATTACTCATCACACCGTAAACC
The DNA here is from genome assembly GCA_013042825.1 of Flavobacteriaceae bacterium. Lineage (GTDB taxonomy): Bacteria > Bacteroidota > Bacteroidia > Flavobacteriales > Flavobacteriaceae > SHLJ01. The sequence goes on from JABDPL010000243.1 coordinate 1,589, forward strand.
CGTCCTTTTAGTTTCGAATTCAGAAAAATACTATTCTTCGATTTCGACAAGATATCAGCCCTGGTAAATCCATAGGAAAAATCAGGATCGAAGAGCGTAACGTCTAAAGGATCGCCAACGGTAATTGAAGGTCCCGGATTGTGGAACCGGGCACGACCCCTGGTGAGCAATCGAATGGCAGTTTTATATGGAAGGACGGTCTGCAGAGCACCGAAAGCGCTCTCCAATCCGACTGTGCCGAAGGACGCATGGTCAAATTCTACTTTTTTCAACTCGATATCCAGGGGATTATGATCGCTGGTCACCATGTCGATGGTTCCATCTTTTAATCCGGCAACCAAAGCTTTCCGGTCGTCCTCTGTTCTGAGCGGTGGCGATACCTTGCTATTGGTGTTGAAAGATTTCAGAGCTTCATCGGTAAGCACGATATTATGAATAGCAACGCTGCAACTCACATCCAGCTTTCTGTTCTTGGCCTCGCGAATTAATTCGACCGATTTGCCTGAACTTATCGTCGGAATGTGCAAGCTTCCACCGGTATATTCCAGTATACTGAGATCCCGTTTTATTCTGATTTCTTCAGCCAAGGTAGGTATACCTGCCAATCCCAGAGCCGTACTCACGGCTCCTTCATGCATAACACCTAGCCTGGCCACGGTTTTGTCTATTGGAAATGAACATATAATCCCACCAAAGGACCTGGAATACTGCAGGGCTATCTTCAGGAAATTCGCGTCGTCAATATCCTTCTGGTAGTCGTAGAAACTTACAGCTCCTGCCGAATGCATGTCGAATAACTCCGCCAGCGATTTTCCTTCACTATCCATGGAAAGCGCACCCGCCGGCAGTCCGGTTACTGGATTTTTAGCCGTCTTACTCAGGATAAATGCAATATCTGAACCGGTATTGGCAACCGGGTTGGTGTTTGGGTTTATGACAACAGAGGTAAAACCGCTCAGTCCGGCTGTTTTCAATCCGTTCTCTATGGTCTCGCGTTCTTCGAAACCGGGTTCTCCAAAGCAGACGCTGCTGTCGAACCAGCCCTGTGAAATATGAAGGTTTGGAAATTTTACTTCGGGAAAGCCCCCGGGATTTGATATCCTGCCGCTTATTTTGACAATAACTCCCTTATCAACTAGAATATCCTGCTTTTGATTGTTATAATCGCTCTTAGGATCGATAATTATAGCTGACTTAATAAGAACTTTCATCTAATGAATTTCAAAATAAGCATTTCTGCGATCAAAAAGATCAGGGCAAAAATAACAAACCATTTCCATAGGTCGTTAATTTCGGTACTACTTTTTATGGTTTCCAGAACACCTTGTATCGAATTAAAGGTGTCGATATCAAATTGTTCAGCAAGGTTAAAATACAATAAATCGCTTTCCCTGCGATCATGATTTAGGGAAAGATGCTCGATAACCTCGTTAGAGTTCAACACTTCGAAGGTACCTGCCTCTGTCGGGTTATCCTTAATCTGAACATTTACTTTCTTAGGAAAAGTTTGCTGCTGCGGGATAACTTCCAGGGCATCTTTTCGCAATCTGAGAATATTATCGGGTGGGAGGGTGGTATTCACATCAAAGCTACTGTCATCTCCTACGATATAATATAGACCAGGAGTTTTGAAACTCTGCCTGCCAACATTATACAAGGTTGGAACGATCAAAGGCGAATTGATCATATTGGAATTTTCAGTATTCAATGCCGCCGTGAAGACAAACACATTCCCCGTCTGAATAAAAAACGGACTGCCGTCCTCAAATTGCAGCACCGGACTAATCGGTGAGTTCGCACGTATTGATGTATTTGCTTTGGGATATTGAAAATTCGTCACCTCCTTATCGAATACATCACGAAATAGGGGATGGGAATAATTGATCCTCGTAATGCGTTTCTCTTCCTTGAGTAAATCTTCAAAACTTATATTTGAAATCCTGTTAAGTAATTGATTATAAGAGTTTAATTCAATATCATCTGAAGGTATAATCAATATATAGCCCTTATTGTTTATAAAGGCGCTTAATGCATTTACCAGGGCCGTTGGTAAACTCTCAAGTTCATTGATAATAATCAGGTTCTGATCATCGATGGTGTTGTAGTTCAACTGATCGAAAGCAACCGCGGAAAACTCAAATTCAGCATCGGTAAATACGCGTCTTAAGAAATTATCGTCGGCCATATTAATACTCAGCACCTTTGTCTTTTCACGCTCATCAATACTGAAATATAGCTTATTGTCGTATTGCAACTGGGCGTCTTCAATGCTCAATTCACCTTTGATGGTTTCATTAACCGGAAGACTGAAGGTGGCCTCAGGGTCACCACCATTATTGTCAACTACGGTTTTGGCCATCAAGGTATTGTTGTTATGCAGTGAAATGGGAATATTTTCAAGTTCTGAAGGGTCCCCTTTGAGTTTCACCTTGAGTTCCATGGTATTCAGGTTTCGATTCCCGATGTAGGCGCTGTCCAGGCTGAAATTATTTTGAGAAACCGGTCTTAGCTGAACAAAACTCGCATTGATCGTGCTGTCGATGACATTGAGGGATAGATTATGCCTCTGCTGAAAGTCGGAGATCATCACAAAATTCTTCATGCCGCTGTCATCCCGATCAAAAAGCTGATTAGCTTTAAGAAGAACAGCATTATAATCGAGCTGTTTACCTGTATAATTCAGTTGCAGCAGTTCGTTTTGAATCGATTTAAGGGAGACATCCCTGAATTCATTAGTGTTTGTAAAAAGATGAAAACGGCTGTCATCGGTACTGTTTTCAATTAAATCCTGGACGGCTCGTTTCAATAGCTCACCGCGTTCGCCTTTAGCTTGCATGCTAAAGGAATTATCGAGGTATATGACGGTCTCCGAATCCGATACCAACTGGTCGGTAGCACCGCTAAAGGGTTGCGCGAATGCTAGGATAATGCATGTAAGAAGTAAAAGCCGTGTAGCCAGGGTAAGCCATTTTTTTAGTTGTCGGCTCTTTCGGGTCTGCTTATTTACATTTCGAAGGAATTCAACGTTTGTAAAAGGTACCTTTTGAAAACGTCTAAGCTGAAATAGATGCACTATGATGGGAATCAGCAATAAGAAAAGCGCATAAAGAATTTCAGGATTCTTGAATTGCATCATTTGGGATCGATGTATTACACAAACTTAGTGGAATTTCTGCTCATTGATATGAAATCCGCTCATATTTAGGAAATATTTTGCAGATTTTCAGCAGAAGAAAAAGTAATCGGTCATCGATTTCAGACCATTGCGTTCCAAATAATTCCTGATGATTTTTTGGGAGTCTTCATTTGCCACCGTGATAATGCTCTGCGGATTCCCAAGATCCTTCAGATATTTGAATGATCGCATAGGCTGGTTGTAAATGGATTTACCGATTTTATGGGGATTATTACAGATCCAATGAAACGGCTGGCCGGCTTTTATGAGATGTTTTGCGACGGTTTTGCCTTTATATCCGGCTCCCCAAACCGTTAAAGGCCGGGATTTATCGAGATCGAGTTTCAGAAAATAATGCATTTTGATATCGAGGAAATAGTTCTGATCGTAATGTTCATGCGTACGTGAGGTGCGCGCGGGGTAATCCCGCCAATAGTGTAATAGGGTATCGGTTGGCAGACATTTTAGACCATTCTCATAAAATCTGAAGGTTAGATCATAGTCTTCCGGGTATCGCCCGGGAACAAAGGCGCCTGAGGATAAAAGATCGTCTCTGAAGACCATCCAGCAGGGTGAGGGAATCACACATTCCTTATAGATCTCGGAATAGTTTCTCCCTTCAAGGGTCAAAGCATTGAGCCATTTTTCATATTTATCGTAGCCATCGCTTATCCCTTCCGAAGAAAAATATTTGACAAGGCCTAAAGCCACATGGCCCTTACCTGATTCTATAAGCCGACCAACCATATGTTCGAGCTTTTCATTTACCATGATATCATCGCTGTCCATTCTGGTGATAAGCGCACCTGAACTTTCATCAAATGCTTTCCTAAGTGCTTCGATTATACCTTCTCCTGGATTCTTGAATAGCTTTATTCGAGGATCTGCCTGGGCGTAAAGATCAGCCAGTTCCCAGGAATTATCTGAGGAATGGTCATCGACGAGTATCAGTTCCCAATGCTCGAAAGTCTGATCTATTATCGAGTTCAGGCATTCTTCCAGATATTTGGAACTGTTCTTAAAAGGTGTTAGGATGCTTACTAAAGGTTTATGCATTTAGAAGGGCAGGTATACGCATTAATTTAACAAAAACTTATGGCTTAGGACGATTGAGGCTGCTATTTTTGCCTTTCAACAAATGTATTGAATGTTATGCGATCGAAGTTTTTTGTTCTTTCTTTTATAGTAATGATCTGGTCTTGTGGAACCCGTCAAACTACAAACGACCTGGCGACTGCCAATCCTATTCAAACCACCTTCGACCTTACGGCCACAAAAGACGATAAGGTCATGGTTACTATAGATCCCGGCCGTTTTACAGAGAATACAGTTATTTACAGGATTCCGAAAGTTGTTCAAGGCACCTATGCTGTCAGTGATTTTGGAAATTTTATCGACGATTTTAAGGTTTATGATTACAAAGGTGAAGAGCTGACTTCAGAAAAGATAGACACCAATTCCTGGTCGATAAACAATGCCGAACAGGCCGATAAGATCACTTACTGGGTCAATGATACTTTTGATGTTGAAGGTGGTGAGATTCCAACGCCCTTCTCTCCGTCTGGAACGAATATTGAAAAGGATATTTATGTACTGAATTTACACGGATTCATCGGCTATTTCGATAGTTTAAACCAGGCCCAATACAGTATCGATGTGACTGCGCCGGCAAATTTCAAACGCAGTTCCGCCCTGCAGAAGATATCTGAAGAATTTAGCGACGACCGCACAACAGTAACAACAAGTTATTTTGCACCTCGCTATTTTGATGTCACCGATAATCCCATGATGTACGGTAAATTTGATGTGCAGGAATTCAGTGTTGGCGGGATAAATGTGGTGCTCAGTGTTTATTCACCGACTAAAGCCCACAGTGCTGAATCGATGAAGAAAACCATGTATGATATGATGCAGGCCCAGAAGTCTTATTTGGGAGATCTCGACAGCACAGCCCGTTACGATATTTTCGTTTATCTGGCTGATATGGAACAAGAGGATTCTCCTCAGGGTTTTGGGGCGCTGGAACATCATACATCTACCGTGGTGGTGATGCCGGATCAGAGCGGTAAGGAGGGAATGGATGATAGCATGGTCGATATCGTTTCCCATGAGTTCTTTCATATTGTCACGCCTCTAAGCGTACATTCGGAAGATGTGCATTATTTCGATTATAACAATCCCACCTTTTCGAAACACCTTTGGATGTACGAAGGTGTTACCGAGTACTTTGCACAGCATTTTCAGGTGCACCAGGGACTGGTCAGTCCGGAAGAATTCTACAATACTATCGTACAAAAAATCAATATGTCTAAGCGCATGAGCGACAGCATGAGTTTTACAGAAATGAGCGAAAATGTTCTTGACCAGCCTTATGCCGCAAATTATTTTAACGTTTATCAGAAGGGCGCTTTAATCGGGATGTGCCTGGATATATTGCTTCGTGAAGGGAGTGATGGTGAGCGCAGTATGCTATCGCTAATGAAGGAACTTTCCATGAAGTACGGAAAGAACAAACCTTTTGAAGATGACCAGCTATTCACGGAAATCACGGATATGACCTATCCGTCTATAGGTGAGTTCTTCAAGACGCATGTCGATGGCGGTACTCCCATTGATTATGGCGTGTTTTTTAACAAGGTGGGCCTGAGCATGGGTGAAGCACGCATTGAGACCAATTACATCATGAATGGCGGTAACCTGATTGTAAGTGCCAATCCGGCTGATGGAACGATTTTCTTTACCGAGGCAGTTAAAGACAACAGCTTTTGGAATGATAATGGCGTTCAACCGAATGACGTGATCAAATCTATCGATGGTGTGTCGGTCAGCCTTCAGAATGCAAACGAGGTGTTTACAGGGGTATATACCTGGTCACCCGGACAGGAAATCGATGTAATTCTCGATAGGGATGGGGAAGAGGTTCAGATAAAAACAACAACCACCCCGTCCTATACTAAGGGAAAAACACTTATCCCAATGGAATCGGCCACTGACGACCAGATCAAATTGCGCGAAGCCTGGCTTAGAGGATAGGTTTATTTAATCCACTTTGTCCAGGGGAAATTTGACCACCTTGACATGAGAAGTATTCGCAATCTCTGTCCAAGTAAGCCAGATCATATCATCATAAATGGTCATTCTCGGGAAACCTGTTGAGCGTTCCGCTGAAGTGATGGTAATCGTATGCAACGGTCCTTTACTGCCATCTAATGATGCCTTCTGCAATACGACTGTACTGTTAGTATCCATTTGATCCATCCAGCTAACGATCAAATCCTTTTCATCGATCCAGGCCAGGTCAATACGACCCGATGGATAAGTGTAATCCATAGCTATAGGGTCATTGAAGGACATTCCTGAATTATTTAAGAACGATAGTTTTACCTCAGGAAATTCACCATTCATGGCAAACCAGGCGACTGCCACATTCTCACCTTTTGACTGAACAGCGGGGCCATTTACGGGACAACCGTGAATTTTCCAATTGTCGTTATAGACCGGTTGAGGATCAGACCATTCATTTTCAACATACCTGCTGAAATAAATATCCCTGATCTCATCTTCGGTTCTGTTCCTGTAAACGATCAATGGCCCATCCTGAGTCATGGTCAATGCCGTTTGGCAACAATCACAAACGCGATTGTCGATTAAATCTTCTAAAATAGGTGTGTCGAAGTCTCCGAATACAGCAGACCTTAAACTCATTTGTTTCTGAAAACCGGAGTCTTTCTCGGCATAAGCAAACTGCCTGCCGTCGAGCCAGGCAACGCGATAAGTTGAATCGGAAACCCCGACTTTGCTCACAAATCCGTGCTCGGTCAAGGTTCCATCGTTATGAGGGCTGAAGCTGTTACCCCATGTTTTACCATAGTCGGTACTAACACATAACTTTACATCATAGGCATATGTGTCCGAACCGCTTTTCTGAAGGTAATGTGCGGTTAGATTTTTATCACCCCAATTTTCAATGCTGGGAAAATCCGCCCAATTTACGAACCAGTTATTACCTTTCGCAATGAGAACCGGCGACAGCCATTGGCCTTTTTCATATTGCGAAATGTATAACTTGCTCATATTCAGACTATCGGTCTGAATCCAGCTCAAAAACAGATCACCATTCCGGCTTACCATTAGATCGGACTGACCACTCCCTGATCCGGCCGGAATATTAACTTCCTGAACATGATCAATCTCTGAATGCTCACACGAAAAAAAGAGAGCAATTACCAACACATGCAATACGAACTTGAACAATGGCATCAATATTTTGCAGATTTTCCATTAGCGGAAGATTTTTCGATAAATTCCCGGAGATCCTCATTCGCTTTTATAAGATCCTCCTTGCGCAGATACATCATATGCCCGCTTCGATAACCCTTAAATGAGAAACGATCTTTCATCTTACCACTGGGGTCAACCTGCGACAGGGTATACTTAGCGGCGAAATATGTTGTTGCCCCGTCGTAATAACCCGATTGGGCCATCACGTGCAGATATGGGTTTTGGGCCATAGCCTGCCTCAGGTTTTCCCGTACCCTGTTGTTTTCGTTATTCCAGGGTCTTACCGGACCGAACATATTGTATTTGATATCTGTTTTGAAGTTAAGTTCTTCTTGTAGATAATAATTGATCGCTGGGGTGAAGCTATGCAGCCAGGAGGTT
>JABDPL010000246.1 GCA_013042825.1 Flavobacteriaceae bacterium
CCTCTGTTCTGGATATTACCTATCGAACGCCCGTGAAGTTCGGCATTCGCGCAGACCTAAATCTTTTAGGCGGTAGTCTGTCTGCCGAAACCATTTCAAAAGATTCAAAATTCTCAGGAATCCTGGGTTTGAGATATCGCGATAACACCCTACTGGTCGATGCCAGGCAAACCGAGACCAATTTTGACCCGACATTTGCCGATGCCCAGGCTTTTCTCACCTATAAATTCACCGACAAATTTCAATTGAGTTTCCTGGGTAACGCGTCTCTGAATACCTATAATTACGAGCCGCAGACGCGGCAGACGAATTTTGGGACCATCGACAATCCGCTGGCCCTGCTAGTCTTCTACGATGGGCAGGAAAAAGACAACTATCAGACCCTCTTTGGGGCGCTAAAGGCCAATTACTTCGTAGATGACAAACTGACCCTGAAACTTATATCATCGGCCTACCACACCACCGAAGAAGAGTATTTCGATATACTCGCGCAATACCGGCTGGGCGAAGTCAACAGTAATATCGGTGATGAAAACCTGGGTGAGGTCGAATTCAGCGAGGGAATAGGAGCTCAGCTCAATCATGCGAGAAACGACCTGGATGCCTTTATCACAAATGTTGAACATAAGGGATTCTATGACCTTGAGGATACTAATTTTGAATGGTCGGTGAAATATACGCACGAGGATATCCGGGACCGTCTTGTGGAATGGGAAGTCATTGACTCGGCAGGATTTTCGATCAATCCACCCAACATCGACGCTTTCAATGAACAGCCATACACACCTTATGAAGGCCCGTTGGTACCTTTTCAGAATATTCGCGCAACAAACAAAACCAAGATCAATCGCCTTCAGGCTTACGCCCAATGGAGCAACCGAAGCATGATCGGTGAACATGATGTTTTTTATAATGCGGGTGTTCGGGTGCATAACTGGTCTGTGGATGGTGAAAATATCGAGAGTAGCAATCAGACCGTTATTAGTCCGAGAGCCCAATTCGCCATTAAACCGGCCTGGGAAAGCGACATGTTATTCAGAATTGGTGGCGGTTTATACTATCAGCCTCCCTTTTATCGTGAACTTAGGGATTCGAGCGGAACGGTAAACCCCGGCACAAAGGCTCAGCAGTCTATTCATGTTGTCCTTGGCAACGAATACAGTTTTGAGATGTGGGGCCGCCCATTCAAACTGATTTCAGAAGCCTATTATAAAAAATTGAATGATGTAAATCCCTATACCATCGAAAACGTTCGGATAAGATACAGGGCCCGCAATAATGCGGAGGCCTATGCCTACGGACTGGATGTCAGGCTTAACGGGGAATTCGTTCCGGGAACCGAGTCCTGGTTTAGTTTCGGGTATTTAAAAACCGAAGAGAACATAGACGATCGCGGCTTTATTGCAAGGCCCACCGATCAGCGACTGAAGTTCGGCATACTCTTCCAGGATTATGTTCCGAAAATTCCGGACTTAAAGATGTATTTAAACCTGGTGTATCAGACCGGTGTTCCGGGAGGGTCGCCGAGCTATGCCGATCCCTATGATTTTCAAAACAGGCTGCCGGATTATAAAAGAGCAGATCTCGGGGTCTCCTACGTCCTTGTAGATCCTAATAAAACATACAGCAGCAATTGGAAGAAGGCGTTTGATGAATTCACGGTTGGAATCGAGATCTTCAATATGTTCGACGTTCAAAATTCAATTACCAATACCTGGGTTCGGGATGTATATAGCAAAAGGCAGTATGCCATACCGAACTTCCTGACGCCGAGGGTCTTCAATGTGAGGCTGGCGATGAAATTATAATCACCATAGATTTATCGAACCAGGTCTAACCTACCAATTCCTTTAAAACATCTGTGGTATATGCGATATCATTCATATCGTTATATATTCCAAAGGAAAATCGTATTGAAGGTTTATCAAGGTCTTCAGCATCGAGAATTTCGGCCAATACATGAGATCCCTGATCGCTCCCGCTCTGGCAGGCGCTACCCTTGGAGCAGGCAACACCTTTCAGATCCAATTGAAATAACAGCATGGCCGCTTTATCGGGTGACACAGGTAAACACACACTAACCAGGGTGTAGGTACTGTTTTCGGGATCGGCGGAACTGCCGTTGAACTTTACTCCGGGTAAGGCATTTTTTAGCTTGGTGATGAACCCATACTTCAGACCTTCGATATGCTTGCGTTCATCAGCCATGTGTTGATGTGCGAGGTCCAGGGCACAATCCAGTCCGACAATATTATGAATGCTCTCTGTACCGGCCCTTAAACCGCGCTCCTGCTCCCCACCTATTATGAGTGGCTTGAGCGCACTGCCCTTGCGAACAAAACAGAAACCAACACCCTTTGGCCCGTTGAACTTATGGGCACTGGCAGCAAAGAAATCAATGGGTATTTCCTTCACGTCAATTTTAAAATGCCCCACCGATTGAACACAGTCACTATGGAAAAGCGCACCGTAGGCTTTGCACAACGCAGCCATATCCTTAAGGTCGATCATATGACCGACCTCGTTGTTCACATGCATCAAACTGACTAAAGTCTTTTTGTTTTCTTTCAAAAGATTTTCTAAATCACCCCTATCGATCAGCCCCTTTTCATCTAATCGGACAAAACTGATCTCTGTCCCATATTCATCAGCCAGTCCTTCAGCGGTATGCAGCACGGCATGATGCTCAATTTTAGATGTGATAATTCGTTCTATTCCGAGATCTTTAACGGCGCTCCTGAGTACAAGATTATCAGCTTCGGTACCGCCTGAGGTG
>JABDPL010000247.1 GCA_013042825.1 Flavobacteriaceae bacterium
GACCTCAGGATATTATACTCGCCTCTGGAAGCTGTTAATATTGCTCGTGATAATCCGGATCGGGAAGTCGTATTTTTCGCAGTTGGATTCGAAACCACTGCCCCTGCGAATGCGCTGTCGGTTCTCCATGCCGAACAAGCCGGTATTTCGAATTATTCAATCCTCGTTTCTCATGTTCTGGTACCTCCGGCCATGGAAGCCATTCTTGATGATGAATTCTGCAATATCAATGCCTTCCTCGGAGCCGGACATGTAGCTGCTGTAATGGGATATGAAGATTATCATGGCCTGGCGGAAAAATATAAGATCCCCATTGTTGTAACCGGCTTTGAACCGCTGGACCTGGTCCAGGGTATATTGATGGCTGTAAAACAATTAGAATCGGGAACGCATATAGTTGAAAATCAATATGCCAGGGCGGTTAAGGCTGAAGGAAATTTGAAGGCCAGAGCTATCATTAATGCCGTTTTTGAAGTGGGAGACCGGGAATGGCGCGGGATAGGAAAAATTTTGAACAGCGGGTACGTCATCAGGAAAAGCTATGAAAGATTCGATGCAGAAAAAAAATATGGAATCGATCATATGCAAGTGGCGGAAGATCCTTCATGCATAGCAGGATTGGTGCTGAAGGGCATAAAGAAACCCAAGGATTGCCCGGAATTCGGAAAGCGATGTACACCAGAGAGTCCGCTAGGAGCACCAATGGTATCTTCGGAAGGGGCCTGCGCGGCCTATTACCATTTTACCGAATAATTTATCTAAACTGAATGTATGAGTAAGCACAGTTTTAAATATGATAATATAAATCTCGGACACGGCAGTGGTGGAATAATGACGCGCGAATTGCTCGATGAACTGATCTTTACGGCTTTCAGCAATCCATATCTTGATAAGAAGCATGACGGATCGATCATCGATTTCAATGGTAGGATAGCGGTATCAACTGATAGTTTCGTGGTGTCACCGGTATTTTTTAAAGGAGGTAATATCGGTGATCTGTCTATACATGGAACGGTAAATGATGTGGCTATGTGCGGTGGTATTCCAAGGTTTTTGTCTTTGTCTTTTATCGTTGAAGAAGGTTTGCCTATTGATGAGTTCCAGGACATAATCCACAGTATCAAATCGGCTGCGGCTAAGTCTGGCGTAGAGATAATTACCGGTGATACCAAGGTCGTTGAACGCGGAAAAGGGGACAAGATTTTCATTAACACCACTGGCTTCGGACCAGTGCATCCTAAAGCCGATATATCCGCCGACAAAATACAAGCAGGGGATTCGATTATTGTAAGCGGGAACATCGCCCAGCATGGTATGGCCATCATGTCTGAACGCGAAGGGCTTCAGTTCGAATCTGATATTTTGAGTGACACGACAAACGTCAACTACCTAGTAAAGCAAATTCTGGATGATTTCGGCCAATCGATACGCATCATGAGGGATCCAACAAGAGGTGGATTAGCCAGTGTCTTGTGCGAGATCGCCGATGATACCGCGCTCGGAGTTGAATTGTATGAATCGTCCTTACCCATAGAAAAGCAAGTTGCTGCCGCCTGTGAGATTCTGGGTCTTGATCCTTTATTCGTGGCTGGTGAGGGGATTTTCATCACCATAGCAGATGCGGCTGACAGCGAACAAATTTTAAAATTGATGCAATCACATGAGAAAGGCAAGTTCGCCAGGAGAATCGGAAAGATTACCGAAACACATCCGAAGAAGGTGGTCATGCATAGCACAATCGGGGGTAAGCGTATTGTCACACCACTTATCGGAGAACAACTGCCGAGAATCTGTTAATTTGTAAAAAACCAGTATAGCCCTACAACAATTGCAAAGATCCCTGCACTCAGCCTGATACCTGAGAAGAATGCTGTCCCATGTCCGTTGCCTGCCAGGGTACTTATCCTTCCGATTACCATGGCGTACAGGGCCATTGCCATAATGATCCCTAGTCCGAAACCCCCGAGATATGTCAAACTATCTGAATTTGTCTTAAAACCCAAAACCGGGATAAATAACAAGATATGTCCGATTCCGGCTATGCCATGTAAAGTACCGATATAAAATGCAGGTGCGAGTCCGCTTAGCGGGAGATCATCATGTGAATGGTCGTGATTTGATCCATGGGAATGGTCATGGTCGTGTTTATGAATAACCGGGTTATTGCCGTCATGAATGTGCAGATGCCGATGATTACGCTCTTTATACAGTAACTTAAATAGAGCCCAGACGCCGATTCCTACAAGTACTGCTCCAACTATTTTTTCAGCATACCTTGAGATGCTGTCTATGGGTATGACTTCCCGAAACCAGTAAAATAAGCCACCGAGTAATAACATACCCAATAAATGACCACCAGCCCAGTAGGTGCCAACCTTCCAGGCTTTTCTTTTTGCCTCTATAGCAAATGGGGTTACCGCTGCCAGATGATCAGGACCGGTAATTACATGAAGCATAGACGCCAAGGTGGCTGCAATAAAGGGAAAGGATTCAAACATCAATAATAGAGTGGGGGTCAGGTCTCAGATCGTCGCTTTAAACAAATTTAACTTTGTAAACATCTAACGTTCAATGCGCCTGTAATTCTCAGCAAAGAAGGGGTCACCATCGTCATCAAGTGTGATCTGGCTATAGGAATCTTCCGAAATTTCAAGTTTGAATTCGAACACATTTTGTTCCTCTTTAATTACCCGGTTCATCGATTTGGAACCGTATTCCAGGGTCTCTATAAGAGAAGTATCGGTAGTTGCATATGAACCATAACCAAACCAGTCGATGGTATCGCTAATATTGAATCTGCTCCACATTATACGCGTTTGCGTATAGATCTTGACCTGTTTATTGGTTTCGCTGGCCTTCAGTGTATCAGTTACATTGCCCTCTTCATCATAATTATAAAAGGAGACCAATTCCCAAACCCCTTGAATATTCGGTTTTTCAACAGTGGTTATTTCGCTTAAATCGGTTTTTTCAGAAGTCTCATTTTTACATGAATAAAAGCCAATCAGGCCAAGGCACAGAAGGAAAATCAAGGTTCTCATGTGTTGTTAAAGTTAATGGTTGTTAAACAAGTTACGAAAAAAAAATGTGAAATAGATTTTGTATATAACTGCATCATATGTGTTAATAACTTCCATTTAAATTTTTCATCAAAAATCCTACTTTTGTTGAGGACACAAATACCATACTTATGCCAGATACCATAGAACATGTTAAATGCCTGATCATCGGCTCAGGGCCGGCGGGTTATACCGCTGCAATTTATGCGGCAAGGGCCAATATGCATCCAGTTTTATACCAGGGAACTCAACCTGGCGGACAATTAACCACCACCAATGATGTTGAGAATTATCCGGGATATCCAGATGGGATAACCGGACCAGAAATGATGATTGAATTTCAAAAGCAGGCAGAGCGCTTCGGGACAGATGTAAGACACGGCTGGATCACTAAGGTTGATTTTACCGGTCCGGTTCATAAGGTGTGGGTTAATGATGAAACCGAAATTCACTGTGATACTGTAATAATTTCTACTGGTGCATCTGCTAAGTATCTGGGTATACCCTCTGAGCAAAAGTACCTCAAATTAGGAGGAGGCGTCTCTGCATGTGCGGTTTGTGACGGGTTTTTCTATCGAGGCCAGGAGGTCGTGATCGTTGGAGGCGGGGATTCTGCCTGCGAAGAGGCACATTACTTGTCTAAACTCTGTAAGAAGGTTACCATGTTGGTTAGGCGGGATGTATTCAGGGCATCAAAGATCATGATAAGCCGTGTACGAAAGACATCCAATATTGAAATTCTTCACAACACCGAAACCGAGGAGGTGCTGGGTGATGGACAGTTGGTAACCGGCGTTCGTGTCAGGAATAATATTACATCAGAGATCCACGATATTCCTGCTACCGGATTCTTTGTGGCTATTGGTCACGAACCCAATACCGGTATATTCAAGGATTTTCTGAAACTTGATGAAACCGGGTATATCATAAATGTTCCGGGATCCTCTAAAACCAATATCGAAGGCGTCTTTGTCAGTGGCGATGCGGCCGATCATGTCTATCGACAGGCGGTTACTGCAGCTGGTACAGGTTGTATGGCGGCCTTAGATGCCGAGCGCTATCTCGCGGCCAAGGAGAGTGAGGTCGAAGCCGGTTAAGTTTATTTATTTCTTGAGTTCTTTTTTATGAAGTTTTGATGTACCCTCAAAAGCAGTGAGCGTAATAGCGGGGTTGTTGTAGATAAAGACTTCGCTGTTGCCTTTAGCGCCAATTGAAACCGCATCGGTAACATTGATGTAGATGTTGCAATTGAGGTCACCACTGATTTCTGCATTGGCCACGACGAGGTTTCTTCCATTGAAAATCGAGGTGTTATCGGCGCGTAACTCCATTTTTTGCAGTCCACCTTCGATCTTGGCATTGGCACGTTGATAAATGTCAACCTCTAGACTTTCACCTTCAATCAGGGCTTCAATTTTTGAATTATCGTTTAATTCCAGAGTGGCAAGACTTGTTTTGACGTTCAATTTCAATTTGGAACGGTCATTATTGGTCAGTTTGAACTTTGGAGATTTAATGTTGAGATAGGCTCTGCTTGAACCGGAGTGTGTTAAGGTGACTTCATCAAGGTCAATAGAAGTCAATGAACTTACCTCACCATTGTCAATGGTCTCGATCTGCTTTAATGTACGCGTATAGGTGACCTTGATATTCAATTTTTTGAAGGTGGTGATATTTTTTGTGGTTTGAAAGGAAAGGGTGCTGTCTGCCACGTTATATTTAACGACATCCTGCAGGTTATCGTCAGCCTCGACGAAAACGGAGGCTTGCTGCCCTTCAATCAGATCGATTTTGAAGTCTTCTCCTACGATAATACGGTTAAAACTGTTGATATTGGTTTGGGAAATAGTCACATTCCGACTGCCTTTAATCTTATCCCTCTTTTGAGCATAAGAAGTTGAAAATAAGACACATACAATTACCGTGATCAGGGCTTGTTTCATCATCATCAATCGTTGATTACAAACAAATATAAATAAAAACCATTCCAAAAGTCATTTTGGAATGGTTAAAATTAAGATTGATTAGTCTACCCTTACTCGGGTGTTCTGATTGATTGATTGATCGATTTTGATTGATTGATTCGTTAGATCATTGTTTTCTTACACTTCCAGATACGCCATCCTTTTTGGTAACCTTTTCAGGATTTCCATAGTATTTAATATCGCCACCGCTCGAGGCTTTAGCATATAACTCATTAGACGCGTGAATGCTAATATCGGCCCCGCTGTTGGCGTTTGCCTCACATCGCTTGGCTTTTAGCTCACCGGCTTTTATATCGCTTCCGCTTGTAGCAGCGGCATAGACTATATTTGCAGATCCTGAAAGCCTGAGATCACTTCCACTGGTAGACTCGCATTCCACGACATCAACATCGATAGCTAATTCCATATCACTGCCGCTGGTCGTGGTCAGTTCGAGGTTCTCTGCTGTTATAACGTTTGTTGAGAACACATCGCTTCCACTTGTTGAAGTGATTTTACGCACATCGGTAAAGGTTACGAAGACCTTTTGAGAGCGTGAAGAGGCAATATTTTCATCAGCAAAGATCATCAGTGTATTGTTCTCAACTTCTGTCATGATGATATCCAGGAGATTCTCATCGGCTTCAACCGTGATATTTATTTCATCGCCCTGGGTCAGGTAAACATCCAGTCCGCGGCTTACCTCGATTTCATTGAAATCTCGTGAAACATCCCGTTCCTCTGTTTGAACATTGCCGTTGCCCTTTACCCCCCAACTTCCGAAGTTGCCGTTAAAGTCGCAAGAAAGCATTAAAAGGCTTAGGATGGTGGCTACGATAATTTTTGTGATTGTTGTCATGATCTTGAATTTTGATTGATTGAATTCTTTAACGAATGTATTTTGATTAATTGGTTGTGTTTAATTTTTCTTCCCGAATTGATGATTTCTTCAGATGAACTGTAAATCCCACTAATTCGATTTTATGTTGATTCCTGTTGAATCGATTGTGACCTGAACTTCATCTTCCTTGATCTCCAATCCGTCCGCGTCATATTTGATCTTTGATTCACCATCCTTGATATCTACCTTGAACCGTCTGTCGTCAGGACAATCCAGGCAGATAACATCGTCATCGATAACCCGCAGATAGTGTTCCTCAAATCCGTTGTCCAGAATATCGCGATAATAAGACGTATTCCTGTGGAAGGAGTATGTATTGCCATCGGCATATACAATACTTCCTTCAGGAAGATACACGGTCACCTCAAGTTCCTGGTCTCTGAATTTATTCTCGGCATTCGTGGTGAAATAACCATCGAGCATCAGTTCATTATCTGCCAGAGCAAAATTATACTGTATCTCTCCGGCGCGTTCTCTTGCATTGCCGTAGCTGCTTCCCCTGGCATTTTTCTCGACGTTTATATAGCCTGTGGAATCCTTCGTAGACCTAAATATGAGTCTGACATTCGAAGAGTATATCAGGCGCTCGCCGGATTCATCCTCAACGACATCGAGATCATAGTCCCGGTCAAGTCCGCGCGAGTCATCATCATTTCCCACCATTCGCACCCTGAGGGTATCATCAGCCATTATATTTAAACTTGTCTTATCGGTAACACTGGCCTCCCGCGAGAACTCCTGAACCTCTTTGGCTGCAAATGCTGCGAGGGTAATTATAGAGGCTAACCAGATGCCAAGCAGGGCAATGTTAATACCTTTATTCAGTGGTTTTACATTATTGATCAGAATCTTCAAACCTAAGATGAAAACATAGAAGAACGGTATTCCAACAGCGAACAACACCACTAGTGAGACCAACCATATGGGCAGTGTTGATGAATACACCGCATCTGCAAAATCGATTCCTGGGAAGTGGAATATATCAGCCACGCCAGCCGTAAGCAAACTTATGATCAGTGCGATCAGTGTCGTTGCACCAACGATTATCAGAATGATTCCTATGAATTTTGCGATCACCTTGAAGAAAAATAGGATCACATTTCCAAGGGCCTCGAAAAATGAACGCGAGGTTGATTTGACCCGGTCTCCGCTTGGGAGTCTTTTGACCGCATCATCGACGCTGTCCTTAACATTACCAAACCCTTCTTTTACTTTTTCTTCTATATTGGTAATGTTAACAGGCTTTCCCGTCATTGCGAGTTTATCTGAAGTGGTCTCTGCCACAGGCATGAGTATCCACAACAGTATATAAAGCAATATGCCGGTTCCGGCTCCGAAGAACAACACTATCCAGGCTAACCTGATCCATAAGGCATCGATTCCGAAGTAGTGTGCCAATCCGGCTGAAACACCGCCGATATAGGCATTATCCTTGTCTCGGAATAATTTACGCCCGCTGCTAGTTGTTTTATATTGAGTTTTAGGCTCATCATCGAAGATCTCCTCGTCAACCATATAGTCTTCCGGCTGACCCATAATGGTTATTACCTCGTCCACTTCTTTTACTGAAACGACCTGTTTATCATTTTGTACGCGCTCATTAAAAAGTTCGGCTATGCGGGCCTCGATATCGGAAATGATCTCATTTCTGCCCTGAGAATCTGTAAATGAACGTTTGATAGCGTCAAGATAACGTTGTAACTTTAAGTATGCATCTTCATCGATATGGAAGAAAATACCTGCTAGATTTATGTTGACTGTTTTATTCATTTTTGACTTGTTTTTTGACTTGTTACTAGGTTAACTGCATTTTGTAGTTCGCTCCAAGTTGTATTCAACTCTTTTAAAAATAATTTACCGGTTTCAGTTAACCCATAATATTTCCTTGGAGGTCCTGAGGTGGATTCTTCCCAACGATAGTTCAGTAATCCCGCATTTTTCAAACGCGTGAGCAAAGGATAAATCGTACCTTCTACCACGAGCATCTTGGCATCCTTAAGGGTGCTTAAGATCTCCGCAACATAAGCATCGTCATCTTTCAAGACTGAAAGTATGCAGTACTCCAGTACACCTTTACGCATTTGTGCTTTTGTATTCTCTATTTTCATGTGTTCGAGTTTATATAATTTCTAAAAGTCACATGCAATTTTAAAATGTCATATGGATTAGAATTTAGGTTCATAATAACTGTTCGTTTTTTGATTGATCTGATCGATGATTGATTGATGAATTATTTTAAAAAATTGATGGTTATGGGATATTTATACAGCTCACCCTGATTGGCTTTTGATGTCGCGATAATTATGAAAACGATCTCCAGGACGATAGCAG
>JABDPL010000248.1 GCA_013042825.1 Flavobacteriaceae bacterium
TCTGCAGGCAGACATCCATAGAGAGAATGCCGAAATCGGTTATTGGTTGGCAGAACCTTTTTGGGGTCAGGGAATTATTACTGATGCTATTAAACAAGCGATTGATTTTGCTTTTGCAAACCTTGAGATCGACCGGATATTTGCAAGACCGTTTGGAACAAATCTGGCTTCCCAAAAAGTTTTGGAAAAAAACAACTTTATTTTGGAGGCTAGGTTTGAAAATGTACTGCTAAAAAATGATGAGCGTCTGGACGAATTAATCTATGCCATTAGACGTGATGCCTGGGAAAAGGGTGATACAAATCGCTAAAAACCTGCCAGCGCTCGTCCGACTTGTATTGATCATGGTCATTCCGAGTTGGTTATCGGCTTTGGTATAGCCCACAGAGCATATTCTCACTGATATCATTCAGGGGGAAACCCAAAAAATTCATTACCTTCAAATTAATTATTGCGCTAGCTCTAACTCCTGTTAGCCCGGGCCAAGCCACTACTGCATGAACGATATCATTCAGGCGGGGCTTCCCAAGGCAATCAGGTCTGAACAGTTTGGCAGTAATTTAATCAGATCGAGCAGTCATGAAAAAATCAAGTTTAATTTTATTAATTCTTATTCCACTAATCAGTTTTGGACAGACGGAAAAAGAATCATCTAAAAAAGTTTCTGCCGAATTTGAAGAATATTTCAATTCAGGTGAATATCAAAAGATCTTTGACCTGTTTTCACCGATTATGAAATCGGCCTTGCCAATAGAAAAAACAACCAATTTTCTTGAAGGGCTTAAGAAACAAGCTGGTAACATTGAGAATAGAGAGTTTATCAAATACGAACTGACTTATGCCTCTTATAAAACGAACTTTGAGCGGGCACTTTTTGCCGTGAATATCTCACTTGATAATAATGCGGAAATAAACGGACTCTTTGTTAAACCGTTCAAGGAAAATAACCTTCCAAAACTCCTAAGAAATAAAACGGAATTGATTTTACCTTTCAACGGTGAATGGACAGTATTTTGGGGCGGAGACACAAAAGAACTGAATTATCACGTTGATTATCAAGCTCAAAAAAATGCTATTGATATTGTAATTACAGATCAATTTGGAAAGACATTCAAAACTGATGGGAAAACAAACGAAGATTATTATGCCTTTGGAAAGGAATTGATTGCCCCATGTGATGCAGAAGTTGTTTTAGTTGTAGATGGTGTAAAAGACAATACACCCGGTGAACTCAATCCGATTTATATTCCCGGTAATACCGTAATCCTTAAAACAGCGCATAACGAATATTTATTCTTTGCTCATTTTAAGCAGAATTCGATAGTCGTTCAACAAGGAAAAAAAGTAAATCAAGGCGAATTACTAGGACTTTGTGGAAATTCTGGTAATTCATCAGAAGCGCATTTGCATTTTCACATTCAGAATGTCGAAAACATGACTGATGCTACTGGAGCAAAATGTTATTTTGATGAAATAATTGTGAATGGAGAACTGAAAAAAGACTATTCTCCTATTAAGGGCGAAAAAATTAAAAACAAATAAAGACCACAGCCAAAACAGCGGCGGGCTTGCCCGACTTACAACCGTCAAAGCAGTTAGGATGCCGGGCCGAGCAAGCCAGTTTTAAAACATAAATCGAATCCTTAAAATCATAATATAATGCAAAGGTCAATAAAGATATTGATAATCCTCTTTCTACTGATTGGCTGTAATTCAAATGACGGTAAAGCAGCTGATCTGGAATTGAATAATGGTGCTAAGTGGCAGGTTAATACAGAAATGAAGTCATACATCCTGCGAGGAGATGAGATTTTGAGCACCTATTTGTCAGGAAAAAGTAAAAACTACCGCGCTTTGGCAGAGGAATTGAAGAATCAAAATATCAGTTTAATTAAGAGTTGCAACATGAAAGGTAAAAGTCATGATGAACTCCATAAGTGGTTGATTCCCCACATGGAACTGGTCGAACAACTTTTAAATGCCAATGATTTAAATGAAGCAGAAACACTAGTTTTTCAATTAGAAGATTCTTATAATACGTATCACATCTATTTTGAATAAACCTGATTCTGTGGCAAGCGGATAATAAGGTGCCTGTCCCATCATGATGAATTTTTAAATAAGGCGCCAGGCAAATCAAAGACCAGGTCTGAAATTATTATTGAAATTATTTTGTAACGTATTGACTAATTTAGCTACCAATAGACATGAAAAAAATAATTCTAGTTAACGCAATTATCTGGGCAACACTAATCCTGCTGTCTTCGTACTTTTTTAAGAGTGATCCTAATTACGTTTACTTTTTTGGGATTCTGCTTGTTGGCTTTACCTTGATTAACAGCCTTTTGTCTAAGTACTTGAAACCTGAGCTGAAGTCAAGATGCAAATAAGGCGTATTTGATCTTATAATCCTGTAGTCCATTGGTTATTGCTCAAACGCAACACAGCACCTATAAGCAATAGCCTCTGAATAACAACCACTTCCGGACTTTGCCATAACAATTGCCTTAAATTATACAAGTGAACGACCTTGATAACCTCTGGCATATTACTGAATGATTGATTAACAGTTGCTTGACTTCACGCATCATCTCTTGCCAGATTCGTTAGGCCAACGAGATTTTCCTAACTTTAGATCTGATTGATCCCTACCGTTTGGAATAAGTTTGTTTTTCAAAATTTTGATTATGTACAGAAGTGCTTTTTATGGAATGATCGTTTTTATTTTGTACTCCTGTTCCTTTAATAAAACCTTCCATAAACCAACGAAGACAGATCCTTTCGAAGAATTAACCTATTTTGAGAAAGATGGAGATACGACATTTATTGAATATATCGAAACCAATCAAGAGATCATTTTAAGGGATAATAATTTGAAGGTTATAAATCACGATTATTTTATTCAAAATCACTCATTTTTAACTACCGGTGGCAATAGACTCAATGGCTGGCTTTTAATCCCGAAAAACATAAGTCCGAAAGCTACTATTTTACATTTTCATGGAAGTGCCGGGAATTTAATAACTCACTATCAATCGATAAGCCGACTTACCGAGCATGGATTTCAGGTATTTATGTTTGATTACAGTGGATATGGATCCTCCGAAGGGGAATCTTCTCACAATACAATAATTGAAGATGGGTATTCTGCTATTGAATATTTAAATACACAAGATCAATTCAGAGATCTTAAAACTATTATTTATGGTCAATCCTATGGTGGTTATTTAGCGGCAATCGTTGGTTCGAATCGTCAGGAAAGTATTGATGGAATTGTTATTGAAGGAGCCTTTTCTTCTCTAAAGGAAGAAGCCAGGCATAAGGCATCAGTTTTTGGGAATTTTGTAAAAAGTGGAAAGCAAGCCGACGAGGAAATAAAAAATAATCATAAACCGGTTTTAATCATTCATAGTATAGAGGACTCAATGGTTCCGATAAAACTCGGCAAGAAAATTTATGTAAATGCAAATTACCCGAAAGAATTCTATGAAATTGATGGAGAACATAATTCCGGATTACTAAATTATTCAAAGGAAATAGCAAACAAGATCCATAAGATGATTATGGGGGACTAAAACTATTGCTAATAAACTGCTGGTCTCTTTTGTGGAGGCAGGTATAACCGGTGGTGTTCTCCTGCCTGTAGCGGAAACTTCCTTAAAATAGTAGTGGGTGTCAACTTCTCAAGGCGGTACATAAACTCAGGTTTATAAAACAATGTAACAAACATTAAATTAATTTATCATTACATTGGTTTGAGTAATGTATACCTTTCTAGAAATATTGTCTGTGACGGGGTTTATTCAAGGAATTCTTGTTGGATCCCTGGCGATATTCCATGAGAAATTTAATAAACGTGAGTTTACCATACTCGGCGTTTTTGCCATGGTATTGAGCCTTGATTGCCTATGCCAAAGTTCTTTGATAGTTATGGAATATCCTATTCTATACTGGATCAACAATGGCAATATTTTTCTGTTTGGTCCTCTGTTCTTTTTTTTCGTTAAAACTGTTAAAACAGAAAAGTCACTTTGAACACGAGAGATTTTACTACATCTCTCCCCCTTTATCCTCATAAAAATTGGCACCTTGATCTTGGGTCCCACTGAACTTGGTGAAAATCTTTTGCCAACACAATTTTATATGGTTCTAAATCAATTATCAACCTTTCACGGTACTATATATGCATTTATCGCGCTTTTTTCTGCCTCGAGAAACAGAAATCAACCCGATTATAAACTAAAGAAGTTTACTTTTTGGTTGGCTATTATATATGCCATTGGCTGGGTGTCATCATTGCTTGGACGACAATTTGAATGGATTGATGAATCGATGTCTGCGATAATGTGGAATGCCTCCTATTTAACGATACTCATCATGATTTTTGCTATCACTATTCACTTGATCCTCTACAAAGGGTATCCCAATAATAGTAATTCATCAAAAAAATATTTGCAGAAATATGAAAGGTCAAATTTGACCTTAGACGAAAGCAAATGACTTGAAAAACAACTTCAAACCTTACTTAACGAAGATAAATTATTCCTAGATGCTGAATTAAATCGCACAAAATTAGTGCATCAACTGAAAGTATCGCCACATACCTTGTCACAACTTTTAAATAACCATCTACACAAAAGTTTCTCAGAATATATCAATGAATTCCGATTGAACGAAGCAAAGAAAAGGCTTTTAGATCCTGCTTATGAAGAATATACCATTCTGGCGATTGCTTTCGAAAGCGGTTTCAAGTCGAAGTCGTCGTTTCAACGCTTATTCAAGAAATACACTGGTTATACACCTTCCAGCTTTCTAAGGAAAATGAAAAATGTTTCAACACCACATGATGATTAATAAAAAATAAGTCTCATCCAATTGGCTGGGTCGAAAAGGGTTTTCAATAAGCTTATTATTGAACAAAAATTTTATCATGTCAGGCATCACCGCTCAATTTCACCAATTATCTCGTATTAAGCGCAGATTAATAATTGTTTTATTAGTATTCGTCATCGGCTTTTTTGCTTCAACCTGTGGAAGAAGAATAAAAGTATCTGACGATTGCAGTTTTAAACAAGAAAAGTTATTCAACGGACAGAAGTAAAAACTTCGCGCTTTAACCACTTTATACAAACCATATAAGGCTTATAAACCTTATGTTCAGGAGTCAACAACATCATTTAGAATTGAATATCCCTCCAAAGTTAATGGTGAAGACAAAATTTTGAGCGGCACACTAATTATACCCCATAACTATAAGGAATCGCTGCCGATTATGATCTATTGCCATGGTACCTTGTTCAATAAAACATACGCACCATCCATGTGGGATTCAGCGATTCAAATAGAGGCTATGCCAGCAATGGCCCGATATATCATGTTTATTCCAGACTATCTGGGATATGGATCAACACAGGATGTTGTTCCTGCTTATTTCGATCAGGAAATAACCACCCAAACGATCTAAGATATCTTACCCGCGAAATTGGCATACCTCGATAATTACGGTATTCCGTACAAGAATGAACTGTTTATTCTAGGTTATTCACAGGGTGGCCATGCCGCAGTTTCTCTCCTTAAAAAAATTGAAAATAAAACCTTCTCATTGCAAAATTTAAAATTAAAATCTGCCGTTGCCATTGCTGCTCCCTATAAACTCAAAGAAAATGTAGATTTTATACTTGAAAAAGTCTCCTTCCCTTCAACAGCTTATGTGTCATACCTTTTTATATCCCTAAATCAACGGCAATGGAATCGTCAAATGAATGAATTCTTCAAGGATTCCTCACTGTATTACATAAATGAACATTTGAATGGAAATGTCAGTTTGAACAAAATGGCCATCAAACAGTCTGATTATATTGATGAATTGGTGCAGGATAAAATTCTAACGGACTATTTGGGCGATAAAGAGATCCCATTAAAAAACAGCCTAAGAGCAAACAGCGATTTTAATTTTACACCAAGAACACCTCTTTTGATAATTCATTCAAAATCAGATGAAGTTGTGCCTTATCAAACTTCTCTTGACACCTGGCAACAATGGATATGTAATGGC
>JABDPL010000249.1 GCA_013042825.1 Flavobacteriaceae bacterium
GCTATGATTTCCTGATTTTATTGAATCGGTTTGTGAACTGGTGGCTTGTCAAAATGGGCCGGGAACGATATTCTTTATCAAAAAAAATAAAGAACAGCGTAAAACAGGCCATAAAACATATAAGTGATTTTGAAGAGATAAGCAGCGCGCTTGCAATAGAGAATGGATTTCAGTATGTGATCTGCGGACATATCCATCAACCTAAAATGGAGATCAGAGAAAATAAGAATGGTTCGACAACATATTTGAATTCGGGTGATTGGGTTGAAAATCTCACAGCCCTGGAATATCAGTTCAAACGCTGGAAGATATACCATTACGATAATGACAAGTTGCTGCCTTTCTATCCCGATGATAATTCAGATCAACTCACAACCGATCAGCTTGTGGCAGCAATAACCGTGCTGGATGAGCAAAAACAGAGAATTAAGAAGAAATCTTGAACATCCCATTTTACAACCTGCAATTATAATATCTTTTTTTCGTTAGTATTCTTGTTAACAAAATGATTGATATCTGCTTTCAGGTGTTGTTTGAATTCAATTATTTTGTCCTATTATTAAACCAAAAAACAAACATTATGAGAAGTTCAGATCACATGAAACAACCAAAAACAGCATGGATTAAAACCTTGCGTTCATTTTTGATATTAGCTTCCTTTTTAACGGCCATATTCCAGGTAAATGCTCAGCGCATTTCTGAAAATGCCATCGGCTTGCGCCTTGGCGACAGTGACGGATTCGGTGCAGAAATTTCTTATCAGAGAGCCGTAGGTGATATCAACCGACTGGAATTCGGGCTGGGATGGCGCGATGGCAGTAATTTTGATGCCCTTCGTGCAATAGGGCTTTATCAATGGGTATGGACCTTAGATGGCAATTTCAACTGGTATGCCGGTGTTGGCGGTGGAATTGCCTCGTTTAGTATCGATGATGATAACCTTCCTCCGGGTTCCGATGATTCCGAGACCTCTCTCTTGTTAGCAGGTGATATAGGAATTGAATATAATTTCAATATTCCTTTGCTCATCTCCCTTGATTTCAGACCGGAGATAGGTTTTGGCGATTATAATGATGACGTCGACTTCGATATTGCATTAGGGCTGCGATATCAATTCTAAAGACATATAAACCGATTAAAAGCCACCGAATCGGTGGCTTTTTTTATAGGATTTCCCTGAGCACCGGACATCTTTGTTCATTCTTCCATTTGCCTGCTGTAAAATCCGGAATGGGAATAGCCATGCTTCCATTGGCAACCGAGAGTTCGGTTAAAGGGGTAACGGCACTCCAGAGTACACCATCATAAACATTGATATCCAGCGGCAGTCCCTGATTAAGGCAACGGATCAACCTGAAGATCATGACGAAATCCATACCGCCATGACCAATAGCCTTGGCATCGATCTGCTCCTTGAGTTTTTTCCATAGCGGATGATCATAACGTTCCCGATAATCCCTGTATTCTTTCTCCTCTAACCAGGCATGAGACCATTTCAATTCATCCTGGCCTACGTACAACCTCGAGGGATAGCCCTGATGAACAGCCTTGGTTCCTGTAAGGGTGTTCAACCTGGAATACGGACGGCCCGTATGAACATCGAACTGCAGCATAATGGTGCGACCCTGTTTGGTTCGTATTAAGGTGGTATTCATATCTCCGCAGCTGAAGTCAGCAAAATTACTTTTGGCCTGTTTTGCTGCTATACTCAGGCTTTGCTCCCTTGAACTCATAGACACCAGGTGGTCGTAGTTATCGCCGCGGCCGATATCCATGTAAAAACTGACCGGTCCCAAACCATGAGTTGTATAAAAGTTTCCGTTTCGCTCCTGGTGATGTTTAATACGCCATTGATCGGCATAATAGGTATCGTGAAGCATATGCATGCGCAGGTCGTGAATATAGGCGCCCTCGGCATGATTCAAATCGCCAAAGACTCCACGGTCTATCATATTTAAGATCCATAATTCCTCCCCGTTAAAACAACAATTTTCCATCATCATACAATGCCGCTGTGTGGCTTCGGAAGTTTCGATGAGTTTCCAACAGTCTTCCATGGTATAGGCTATGGGAACCTCGCAGGCCACATGCTTGCCCTTCTCCATACCATAAACCGCCATCTCCGCATGATATTTCCAGGGTGTGCAAATGATCAGCAAATCGATATCGTCCCGCTCTGCTATTGTTTTCCAGGCATTAGGATCGCCCGAATACAGATCGGCAGTTGTTGTCTGTATGTTCTTCAAATATTCATTATTCCTCTCTACTTTCTCCTGATCCAGATCGCAAAGCGCCCTGATCTCGGCGTGATTATTCGAAATGAGATAGTCAAACATCTGAATGAGGACGCTTCCGCGGTTCCCCATTCCAATCATTCCGATCTTCACGGTGGATATAGGTTCCGCGGCATAATCAAACATGGCGCCACTGATAATACCCGGTTTTAACCTAGATGATATATCATCTGCAGGCATATCTTCGGGTTCGCCCTGGCATGCTACCAGGCCTGGCGCCAATCCAAAAAATATAGCGGCTTTTGACCCTATTCTAAGG
>JABDPL010000250.1 GCA_013042825.1 Flavobacteriaceae bacterium
GGGTGATCCCGTAAACAGGGAAAAGAGCGAACATAAGCATCCGGCCGACAATGGCATAGGCGGTTACCGAAGTTTCTCCTCCGAAATCATAGAGAATATTGTTCATAAGGAGGTAGGTAATACTAACCGTAGCCTGACGGGACATTGTAACAAAGCCCAGTGAAGCGATCTCTTTAACTATTTTTCGCTCCAGTACGAAGTGCTCTAATCCGATCTTAAGTTCTGAATGCTTTGAAAGGAAATACCACAAGATGAACAGAAAACAAAGCAGGTAGGACCCCGTTGTTGCCCAGGCCGCGCCATGCATACCAAAATCAAATACCTTTATCAATATTACATCCAGCACCAGATTGACAACTGATGGGATCAACATGGCATACATGGCAAATTTAGGCTTGCCTTCCGCCCGGATGACCGTATTACCCATCATGCAGAGGGCTAACAGGGGAATGCCGTAAAGCACGATCTTATAATAGATCTTGGCAGGTTCGAAAATCGCTCCCTTTCCCCCGAAAGCGGGAATTATTCCATCGATAAAATAAAGACCCACTAAAACCAGAAGGGTAGTTAATACGGTCGTAAGAGTGATCTGGTTTCCGAAAGTCCGCAAGGCTTTTGGCTTCGCCTGTGCACCAAGTGCCCTTGAGATTACCGAAGATCCGCCAACGCCTATTGCCATCCCAAGCGCAGCGATAAAAAATGATACGGGTAATACCACATTTATGGCCGCAATAGCTATCGAGCCAATCCAGTTTCCTACAAAAATGGTATCGATCAGTATATTGAGGGACATTACAAGAATGCCAATTGAGGCTGGAACAGCTTGCTTAACCAGCAGACTTCCAATAGGTTGAATTCCCAGATCCTCAGAAGAGACTCGCGACATCAATGCTAATTTATGACCGCTCGAAGATAGTTAATTTAAGCGGGGCATTTATGCATTAATTAGGTATTCGCTTCAGGCTTTTATAACTTTAAGCATTAGACTTCAACGGCATGTATTTACCCCGGCTTCGGAATTTGTTTCCACTCCTTTTCTGTCTTTTTTCAGTTGTGATTTATGCACAGCAGGAGGATACATATTCCAAAGAAATACATATTGCCGACAGTGTTGTTTTTTCAATAGAAAGACAGGTAGATTCAATCATGAATATGGGCATTGCGAAGGAGGCATTTCCGGGAGCCCAGCTTAAGGTTTGGCACAGGGGGCAGGAGATATTCCATAAGACTTATGGCTATCATACCTACGACAGCATTCGGCCCGTTGAAACCGAAGCGATTTACGATCTGGCATCGGTTACAAAAATTGCAGGACCTCTTTTAGGCCTTATGAAATTATATGAGGAGGGCAAATTGGATCTCGATGCTCCTTTCAGCGACTACTGGAGATCCTGGAAGAACAAAGCAGATAAGCAAGACATCACTTTAAGGGAATTGCTGGCGCATCAATCCGGATTGGACCCATACATCGCATTTTTGAATACGGTTGTGAGAAAAGACCGCTTAAAAACCCGGTTTTTAAAGTCGAAGCCGAGCAAACGCTTTTCAAAGCGAGCTTACGATAAAATATATGTGAAAAATCGCTTCAATCGCAAGATGTTCCGCAACATTAAACGGCTAAAAGTAAATTCTGAAAAGACCTATGTTTATTCGGGAATTGCCTCGTTGTTGTATCCCGAATTGATAAAACAATTAAGCGGGCAATCCTATGAACAGTACTTGATACAAAACTTCTATGAGCCTCTGGGATGTGAGACCCTGGGCTTCAATCCATTGGAAAAAGATCTGGGCCCTATAGTTCCTACCGAGATCGATACTGTATTTCGTAAATCCCTGGTGCAAGGCTGGGTACATGACGAGAATGCAGCACTTCTCGGGGGAATATCAGGTAACGCAGGCTTATTTGGAACGGCAGATGATCTGGCAATTCTTATGCAAATGCTCCTTCAGAAAGGGGTTTATAAGGGCAGACGCTATTTGAAGGAATCAACTGTAGATGAATTTATCAGGGTTCAATACCCGGAAAATGATAATCGCCGGGGGCTCGGTTTCGATAAACCCCTTATCGGTAACGACACCTTAACGATAAACGCATCTTACCCGGCTCCTGTAGTTAGCCAGAAAAGTTTTGGACATAGCGGATTTACAGGCACTTTTGTCTGGGCTGATCCGGAGTTTGAACTTGTTTTTATCTTTTTATCAAACCGGGTATATCCTGATCGCTCCCATAGAAACCTGTATAATCTGAATATTCGTCCGAGCTTACAGCGGGTGTTTTACAAGACACTTTTTGATGATTCCGATTTCATAAATAATTAGTACTTTAGGCCCAATTAAATCGGACTATGGGCCTGTTGATATTCTACGGAATTCTCTCCATTTTTTTCTCCTTTTTATGCTCGATCCTGGAAGCCGTCTTGTTAAGTGTCACACCCACTTTCATCAAGGTTAAAAAGAGTGAAGGAAAGGCATATGCCACCGCGCTTGAACATCTTAAGCAGGATGTAGATAAGCCACTAATAGCTATCCTTACCCTAAATACAATAGCTCATACAGTTGGGGCCATTCTTGTTGGGGTACAGGCTAAAGTAGCCTATGTGGATCTTTATGGCACAAGAACCCGAAGTGTCTTCGGAATTGAATTTACCGAGGATCTCATGGTTGGGGTTGTATCTACTGTGATGACGATTTTGATACTCGTTGCTTCGGAAATTATTCCGAAGACCATAGGGGCGAGTTATTGGAAACAACTGGCTAACCTCACTACAAAGAGTTTACATATCCTGATCTGGCCCTTAAAGTATAGCGGTATTCTCTGGATGCTGCAGCTCACTACCAGGTTAATAGGTGAAAAAGGACGCAAGGGAAGTGTTCTGAGCCGGGAAGATTTTTCGGCAATGGCTCAAATTGCCCATGATGAAGGTGTTTTTGAGGAAAGCGAGAGCAAGGTCATCAAGAATCTCATGTCATTTAAAGACGTCCCGGTTAAGGATATTATGACGCCACGCACGGTGATGAAGATCGATGATGCGGCTCGTACAATCGAAGAATTCTTCCTTGAAAATACCAACCTTCGGTTCTCCCGTATTCCTGTTTTTGAGGAATCTTCTGATAATATCGTAGGACTGGTACTCAAGGATGACATCTTCAAGGAAATGGCTTTTGATAACGGGGATAAGAAATTGAGTGAGATCAAACGGGATATTCTCGTTACGAATCGTGAAACACCAATTCCCGTATTGTTTGAAGAACTTGTTCGTAACCGTAATCATATGGCTCTTGTCGTTGATGAATACGGAACGGTAAACGGACTGGTAACCATGGAAGACGTTATAGAAACCCTGCTCGGGTTTGAGATCATGGATGAAAGCGATAATGTTGCCGACCTACAGCAATTCGCGAGGAAAAGCTGGGAGTCCAGGGCAAAGCGTCTTGGTATTATAGAAGATCAGTCCTCTGAGGATTAATGGAAAGCTGTGTAATACAAACCCCCCTCGGTTCAACAACCATTACCGGAAATATCAACGGTATTTCCTCGGTTTCTCTTTCAGATAAATCGTTGGAGGAAACTGTCATCCCCGAATCGCTAAAAGCTTGTGTTCAGCAATTAGGTGAATATTTTCAAGGTACGCGTCATGAATTCGAGCTCAAGCTAAATCCGGAAGGAACAGATTTTCAGAAACGAGTGTGGAAAGCCCTGCTGCAGGTGCCCTATGGTAAAACAAAAACCTATCTCGAATTAAGCAGGACCATAGGCGATGCAAAGGCCATAAGAGCGGTCGCTGCTGCTAATGGAAAAAATCCGCTTTGGATTATAGTTCCCTGTCATCGAATCATTGGAAGCGATGGCTCCCTGGTGGGTTATGCCGGGGGCCTTGGACGAAAAAAATGGCTTCTGAACCATGAAAGCGCGGTCAGGCAGGTTTCCCTATTCTGATGGAACCACTTTTAATTTTAGAGAATATTTTCTATATTTGAATGATAGTCTATGAAAACCTTAAAAAAGACATTAAAGTATCTATTGATTTTTATAGCATTTCTGGTTGTTACGCTCTATGTATTCGACTATGATTATATGCTTAAAGCCTTGCGTACCATTTACTTTCAGGGACATACAACAGCCTACCTGGAGGATTATAAGGAATTTGATAATGATACCGTTCAAGCCGGCATAAGGCAAGCCTGGCCGCTTCATGCAGATTATAATACAATTGAAGCGACCGAAACCTTGACCGATTGGCACGAGCGCCTGGGGACTACGGCATTTCTTGTATTAAAAAATGACAGCATTTGGTATGAAAAATACTTTGATGGTTTTGACAGAAATTCCAGGAGTAATTCCTTTTCCGTTGCGAAAAGTATGGTGAGTGCCATGCTGGGCAAAGCCATCATGCAGGGCAGGATCAAAAGTCTTGATCAGCCAGTTGGCGATTTCTTTCCGGAGTTCGCGAACGGACTCGGGGCTGAACTTACCGTCGGGGACTTATCCTCAATGGCTTCCGGACTCAAGTGGGATGAGGCGTATTACTCCCCTTTCTCAATAACCACACGGGCATATTTTTACGACGATCTGAAGTCGATGATGCTCGGACTGGAAGTGGTTGAACAACCCGGAATGTCGTATAAATATTTAAGCGGGAACACCCAGCTTCTCGGGATGGTGATTGAGAAAGCAACCGGCCAATCCCTTTCGGAATACCTCAGCGAGTCCTTCTGGAAACCCATGGGTGCCTCGGCCGACGCCTTCTGGCAGGTAGACAGTGAAGAGAATAACCTTGAAAAAGCATATTGCTGTCTTGCGAGCAATGCCAGGGATTTTGCCCGATTCGGTAAGCTCTACAAAGATCATGGCAGATGGAACGGGGAACAGTTGTTGGATTCGGCCTTTGTTGCCAGGTCAGTCAGGCCCAGATTCACAGAAAGCCCTCAATATGGCTATGGCTGGTGGCTTTTGAATCACTTGAATAAGAGCTTCTTTATGATGCGGGGTCACTTAGGCCAATATATTATCGTACAACCAGAGGATAACGTAATCATCGTCCGCTTGGGTCATAAGAATGCCAAAGGACCTGATCCCACAGTGAAATTCTCAGACGATATCTACGCTTATATCGAAGAGGCATACAAGATGCTTTCCCCATGATAAAACGATTGAAACTTCAAGACATTCTGTTCCTCGATATTGAGACCGTTCCCGAAGTTGAAAATTATGATCAGCTCGATTCGGAAAAACAGCAATTATGGGAGCTCAAGTCGAAATATCAGCGAAAAGAAGAATTCACCGCAGAAGAGTTTTACGACCGGGCGGGAATTTGGGCAGAATTCGGAAGGATCGTCTGTATTTCTGTCGGATTTTTTTCTCATGCATATGGAGAACGGGAATTTCGTGTCAAGTCTTTTACAGGAGACGAAGCTGAAATCCTCGAAGCCTTCAAAGAGCTTCTGACATCTCATTTTAACAGACCACAACACCTCCTCTGTGCGCATAACGGGAAAGAATTCGACTTTCCTTACATGGCGCGTCGAATGATCATACACAATATTGAACTTCCATTGAAACTGAGCTTATTTGGCAAGAAACCCTGGGAAGTTCCGCATCTCGATACCCTGGAAATGTGGAAATTCGGAGATTATAAAACCTTCACATCCCTTAAGTTACTTACCCATGTGCTTGGTATTCCATCTCCAAAGGATGATATCGATGGTAGTGACATATACCGGGTTTTCTATGAAGAAGGAGACATTAAACGCATCAGCGAATATTGTGAGCGTGATACCATTGCCGTTGCCCAGGTCCTGTTGCGTTTTCGTGGTGAACCGCTTCTTAAAGAAGATGAGATCGTAACCTTATAGAAAAAGCCCGGATAATTCTCCGGGCTTTCCATTTTAATAATTCAACCAATCTTACTGACGTATGAAGCGTTTCATCATAACTTCGTCACCATCATCCAATTCGATGAAATAGACACCTGATCGAAGATTGGACACATCTACCTGATCGTTACTCAGTTCTCCCTGTCGAATCGTTTGTCCGAGCATATCCACGAGACGATATTTCACACCTTCGGAATTCATAAGTTTTACATGAAGTACCTTTCCTGAAACCGGGTTCGGATATATCGTAAAATCACCTTCTTCAAGAGATTCGATAGTTTGAGAGGAGCCTCCTCCAAGAGCTGTTATTCCATCCTTAGATTTAGCAACAGAACCGCTAATACCTGTTCTGGTCACCTGGTCGATATAGATCTGGTCCTGATTGCTTGAGGCATCGCACTGGAACCGGAAGCCGGAGTTGGTTGCAAAGTTATATTGCGTCGCATCCAGGGTAACCGTAGCCGTAAAGAACGACCCGTTTGTAAAGCTCGATCCGCTTATATAAGTAGCTACGGTGGTCCAGGTCGAACCATTGAAGAACCTCAACCAGAAATCCTCACCATTCTCCATACTGTTAGGATAGAAGAAGAACTCCACTTCAACCTGATCGTATGAGGTCAGGTTCACATTCGACAAGGTCATAGCCGATGACGTTCCTGAATTGTCCCTGAGCCTTATAGAATAAATGCCTTCATAGGAGTTACTTGAATTTACACGTGCACAGTCACCTCCACCGTCTGACCAGCCGTCCCAGCCGGTCTCAAAGAAGCCTTGACTGAGAATCACACTAGTTGTAGTACATGGCGCACAGAAACTTCCACCGCAATCTACCCCTTCCTCATCACCGTTCTGCTCACCGTCATCACATGTTGGTGGTGCGGGATCTGACAGATCAATGTTATCTATCGCAATATCAGCCTGCCAGGTGCCTCCTGTGATACGATTGAATCGCAGTTGAATAGCCGAACCGGCATAAGCGCTAAGATTTATACTAACACTTAACCAGATATTCCCCTGATTTCCCGTCTGGCTCCATAGCGATGACCAGTTTGCACCTTCGTCGGTACTCACTTCCAACGCAATGCTTCCCATATCGGAGGAGCCAAACATATGGTAATCGAAATTGAACTCCGGATTTGTGAGTCCGCCAAGATCAAAACATGGAGAGTTGATTATCGCCTGTTTGTTCGGATAACCGGTATTATTGCCTGAGGCTTCGACGTAGATATAATATGTACCTTCTGAAGCCGATTCCGGTCCGGTATTATTCGATTGGGTGCCACCGGCATCCACTGTCCAATCCAAGTCATCGGCCGTGGACTGGGTCCAGGCACCGATCGTATTCTCAAAACCTTCAGTATACGGATAACTTGTAATACCCCCGCTACATCCTGAGGACGGCTCTGTTACATTGACAGTTCTGATTACCTGGGTAGCGGCATTTCCAGATGAATCACTAACATCATAGGTCACAATATAAGTACCTGCTGTATTGGTATCAACCACATCTCCACCAATAACAATACTAGCGGAGATATCACCGTCCACGTTATCGGTTGCGGTTGCTCCCTGTTCGATATAGGTATCACCCACATTCAGATTAACTACTGAAGGGCCGATCAATGTGATCACCGGTGGAGTAGTGTCTGCGTTTACATTAACCGTTCTTGTAACCTCAGTAGCCGCATTGCCCGCCGCATCGCTTACATTATAGGTAACCACATAAGTGCCTGCCGTATTGGTGTCAACCACATCTCCACCAATAACAATATTAGCAGAGATGTCACCGTCCACATTATCGGTTGCGGTTGCTCCCTGTTCGATATAGGTATCCCCTATATTCAGATTAAGCACTGAAGGGCCGATAAGCGTGATGACCGGTGGTGTAGTATCCGGATTTACATTAACCGTTCTTATGACTTCCGTGGCGGCGTTACCCGCTGCATCGCTTACATTATAGGTAACCAAATAGGTGCCTACTGTATTCGTATCAACAGTATCGCCTCCGATAACAATGTTGGCTGATATATCGCCATCCACATTATCGGTAGCAGTCGCGCCTTGTTCGGTGTAGGTGTCACCGACGGTCAGATCGATTACCGAACTTCCGATCAAGGTGATTACCGGTGGCGTTGTATCAGGACCTGTTCCTTCAATTATGACCGTATAATCCTCAACCTCACCGTAGGTGAAAGTCTCACAGGCGGTTGGTATACCGTTATACTTCATCGATACCCGCATTCTTGTAGAGTTCTCTACAGCCCCCGCAGGTATAGTGAAATTACCACTTACCGGGGTTGCAGTTGTGGCCGCCCGGGTGAAAACCTGCTCTCCTGCATCGGAGAAATCACCATCCCGGTTGTAGTCTATCCATACCGAATAGCCTTCAGCATAAATAGTACCCGTCCATGTAGGCGTGATCGTGATCGTATACTGGCTGCCCTTTGTAAGGGTGGTCGAGATATTGGTAAAATCGGTGTAAAACTGAGCGCCCGAGGAATTATCAATAGTATTTAACTGTACCCGGCCGATGTACTCATCATTCACATTGGTACTCGCCGATGTACAATAGTTCAATGGAACATCTGTGGTGGTGAACGTAATCGGACTGCTGTAAGCCGATGTTGAACTATCAGGACACTTGCTTCTAACCTGTGCTTCGTACTGGGTGAGTGGAGTTAAACCATTAAGCACTTGTGAAACTCCTGATATATCAAATACATCGATCCAGTTTTGAGCTCCCAGCTCACGGTACTGAAGATCATAAGTGGCCCCTGCAACGGCATCCCAGCCTAAGGTAGCTGTATCAGCGCCAACACTGGATGTAGCGAGTCCGGTTGGCACTAAAGCTGTACATGGAACCTGACCTGAAATCGTGAAATCGGTATTTGAAATATCAAAGAAGATATTTCCGGAACCTCTCACCATAAGTCTGCATTGGGTGCTCTGATTGTTTGGAACCAGAATATCATGAGAGCCATCGTTGGCTACCCCTGAGGCTACCGCTACCGGATACGTATTACCTCCGTCTGTTGATAAGAATATATCCACGGTGGAAGCATTAACCCCATTTCCGGTTGTTCCTGCAACATCCCAGGTCACGGTTTGAGTTGAGCCGGCGCTCCAGTTCACGGCGGTATTCGGTGAAGTGAGAACGAAAGGTCCGGCTGTTCCACTTACCGAAACAACCATATTATCACTGTTATTGGTACCGCCACCAGCCACATTGTCCCGAACCGTTAAACGGAAATTCAGGGTTCGGGCTACATTTGGCACGGCCTCCCAGGTCCATGCGGTCTGACCGGCTTTTATCGTCTCCAGCCTCGGAAAATACCGGTTGTTTTCGGTGGTTGGATTGTAGGTTCGAAAAGCAACACCGCTTGTATTATTAACACTTGGATAGGTAGTGGCCGCGTTGTTCTCATCAAATTGCTCCCAGCAATAGGTGAGAACATCTCCCGGGTCAGCATCAGTTGCCGTGCCTTCCAGCACAAACGGAGTTCCTCTGGGAATGGTGTAATTATTCCCTGCATTAACAACAGGAACAGCATTACCAGTTGCGGTATTGCTTTGGCAACTGGTCCCTTTAATATAGTTTGTTACTTGTTGGATTGAAATCCCATGGAAGTAGGGATCGACCTGTGGCTGAACATCGGTCGCCCCTGTTATCCCCGCATAACTCATAATAGTCGATCCGCTTCCGGGTTCCATTTGTGCATTGGTGCCTTCGTTCCCACCGAAGGTCCAGGTATGGTTTGCTCCAAACTGATGACCCATTTCATGTGCCACATAATCCACATCGAAGAAATCGCCTTCAGGTACAGTAGCAGATGTCCATCCACTACCCTTCTGATTATTGACACAGACGCATCCGATACATCCGGCATTACCATTATTCTGAAGGTTGGCAAACAAATGTCCAATATCATAATTCGCTTCCCCTATCACGCTGGTAAGTGTAGACTGCAACTGGCTGTTATAATTGGATGTGGTATTGCCATAAGGATCGTTGGACGGATTTGTATAAATCACATCGTCAGTGTTGGCAATAAGGATCATGGTAACATTAAAGTCCACTTCAAAAATTCCGTTCACTCTGGTCATTGTGGTATTTATTGCCGATAAGGCCAGTGCTTTTGTGCCACCGTGATACTGAGTATATTCCCCGGTAGCTGAAACAGCCAGCCTGTAGGTCCGAAGGAATCCGTCATCGGCATTTTTATATTGAGCAGATCCATCCATAGCTTTATTCATGGCCGTGGTCACCTCACATTCAAATGCATCGGCAGGACTCAGGCTATCATTCTTTTCATATACAATATAGCCCTGGAGATCGACCGTGTAGGGTTCGATAAATTCGGCCTTGCGGTCGGCTGATAATTTCATACTCGATAATCCTAGCGGCGATATGCTAAACCTGATTACGGAGGCCGGGTCGTCGACCCCGCGGCCCACATAAGATTGAATTTCGGGATACTTTGCTGCCAGTTCAGGATGAAGGACCGCTGCCTTTAAAATCCTGAAATTTTCAAAATCACCGTCGGAATTGGGAAAAGGAATGACAACCTTGGATATGCCACTGAATTCTCCGCGTGTTGGTGCCTGATCAACCAGATCTATCATAGCTGATAAATCAAGTGAATAGGTCAGATTTTTAGGTAGATTCTGTTTACTTGCTTTTACATTTTCCGGGCCGGAAGGAGATATTCTCTGCCAGATCGAATTGCTTTGCGACCATGCCGTATTGCATAGCAACAAAAATACTAGAGGGATTAGTTTGATTTTCATTACTTGTGATAATAAATTATTGTACTTATGTAGAAAGACCTGAAATTAACTTATTTTCATGGTTCATATAGCAGAAGTTAAAAAGTTGTTAATAAGTAATGAACTTATGTAGGATTATATTTTCAAGTTCTATAACCTTTTACTCATACTAGCTGTCCTGAGGAAAATTAATCTTTAAAAAATGTCAAAAAATATCCTACTTGAAGTGAAAGATCTTCAAATATCCTTTCTCAGGGATTCCGGATTTGAAGCTGTTATTCACGATGTTGGTTTTTCACTTTTTAAAAATGAAGTTTTGGGAATTGTAGGAGAATCGGGCAGTGGCAAATCGGTTTCCTGCCTTTCATTGGCAGGTCTACTTCCGAAAGGGGTAAGCAGAATTGATTGTGGCAATGTTTTATTCGAAGATCAACAACTGGACCTAAACCAGCCTGACAGCTTAAAACCGATAAGAGGGAGCGACATCGGGGTTGTATTCCAGGAACCCATGAGTTCACTTAATCCATCGCTGACCTGCGGAAAACAGTTGGCTGAAGTCTTACTCAATCATAAACTCTATACTCGAAAAGACGTTAAGACTCGCGTAATCCAATTATTTGAACAGGTGAGACTTCCGGAACCGAGAACCCTTTATTCCAAATATCCACATGAGATCTCAGGTGGTCAAAAGCAACGGGTTATGATTGCCATGGCCATTGCATGTAATCCGAAGATCCTTATTGCTGATGAGCCTACAACTGCATTAGATGTGACCGTTCAAAAGGAGATCATCGATCTTCTTATCGACCTGCAAAAGCAAACGGAAATGAGCATCATCTTCATATCCCATGATCTTGCCCTGGTTTCTGAGATTGCCGACAGGGTTATGGTGATGTATAAAGGAAGGATTGTTGAAAAAGGAGCAGTTCATGATATTTTTTTAAACCCAAAACACGAATACACAACGGCCTTGTTGGCTTCAAGGCCAAATCTCGATCTGCGTATTAAACGATTGCCAACAATTGCAGATGTCATGTCGGGAGATTTACGTCTTGAGATCGTTTCAGAAAAAGAAAGGAAACAACGTCTAAGAGCACTTTATTCTAAAGCGCCTTTACTGGAGATAATCGACCTTGAAAAAACCTATTTTTCAAATCTTGGTCTTTTCAGGTCTAAAAAACCATTTAAGGCTGTAGATTCGGTTTCCTTCAAACTTTATGAAGGAGAAACCCTTGGATTGGTCGGTGAATCCGGCTGTGGGAAATCGACCTTGGGAAATGCCATTCTGCAGCTCGATAAGGCTACAGCGGGCAAAATATTTTATAAGGGCCGGGATATTACAGATCTTCCTTCAAGGCAAATAAGAAAAATGAGGCGGTCATTACAGATCATTTTCCAAGATCCATATTCATCCTTAAATCCTAGAATGATGGTAGGCCGTTCAATAATGGAGCCCATGAAAGTACATGGCATACATAAAACTGATAAGGCATGCCGTGAGGCTGCCATGCAGCTGTTGGAGCAAGTTGGACTAATACCGGAGCATTTTTCAAGATTCCCTCATGAATTCTCCGGTGGGCAACGCCAGAGAATCGGTATTGCACGCACCATCGCAGTTCAACCGGAACTTATTGTTTGTGACGAATCGGTATCGGCCCTGGATATTTCTGTTCAGGCTCAGGTACTGAACTTGTTGAATGAATTAAAAGAAACCTTTGGATTCACCTACATTTTTATTTCTCACGATCTCTCCGTGGTCAAGCATATGTCAGACCAGCTTCTGGTAATGAATCAGGGGAAAATAGAGGAAATAGGAGATGCCGATAGTATATACGGCGATCCGAAGAGTAGCTACACCCAAAAATTAATTGATGCTATACCCAAAGGGTTATAGCATCAATATTTTTTTGGCAAGAAATGCGAGATTTTTTAAAAGTCGCGTCGTGCTTTGAACACTTGCAGCCATCTTCTGAAATCTAAGATTAGTTTCCGGTTGATTTAAGCTTGCATTCATAAGTTAAGTTCATGGTAGATTTGAAGCAAATCGGTGACTTTGTTTATTCGATTTGGGATGGCTAATATGAAAACTTTTTTTTAATTGCACGTTTAAACGCTAATTTATTCGATGAAATGCATCATTTTTTAACATTTAGCTATTTTTAGCTCCTAATATTTCACAAAACTACTTAACGATTTAAATGGATTGACCCTGATCTCGAATACTAACATATTAGGTCAACTTTCACTACTTTTGGCTTAAGGCTAAATCAATTTTATGCAGCTAAAGCAATTATGGGAGGGTAACCCGGATTTTAAGGATAATTCCCATCTTACCGATTATTTGAATTGGCTTAAAGACCAAAAGAACCTGACCTTTGCAGATTATCAAGACTTATGGATGTGGTCTGTTTCTCATGTTGAGGAGTTCTGGGAATCCTTATGGAATTATTTTGAAATCAAATCCACGGGCTCGTATTCCGAAGTCATCGATTCAAATGATATGCCAGGGGTAAAATGGTTTCAGGGGACCAAGTTAAATTACTGCGAACATCTGTTCAGAAAAGCCAGGAATGATTCAACTGCTATTATCTTTGGAAATGAATCGGGAGAGCGTCGCCAGATAAATTGGGCAGAATTGCGCAAAAGCGTGGGTTCGATGTCTAATTATCTGAGATCTGCCGGCGTTCAAAAAGGTGATCGTGTTGTAGCGTTTCTTCCTAATATCCCTGAAGCCACCATCGCCTTTATGGCGGTTAATGCCATTGGTGCAATCTGGTCAAGTACTTCACCCGATTTCGGAACTGAGAGTGTGGTGGACCGGTTTGCTCAGATCGAGCCTAAGGTTTTAATTGCGGTTGACGGGTATCGCTATAACGGTAAAACCTACGATAAGACCGAAACAGTTAAAAGCGTTGAAAGCGCTTTGCCCTCACTTGAGAAAACCATCATTCTGCCTTACCTGAATAAGGACATTAGCCGCGAAATCCCTGATCACTGGATTCTCTTTGATGAGTGCGTCACGTTTGCCGATAGCATACTTTCTTTTGAAGCGGTTGAATTCGGCCACCCGATTTGGGTGCTCTATTCTTCGGGAACTACAGGCCTGCCTAAGGCCATTGTTCATTCCCATGGCGGTATTCTTCTGGAGCATTTGAAATATATGGCGTTTCATAATGATGTTCATCAGGGCGAGCGGTTTTTCTGGTTTACGACCACGGGCTGGATGATGTGGAATTTCGTTCAGGCAGCCTTCCTCATGGGATCGGCAATCGTCCTTTACGATGGCAGTCCGAATTACCCGGACATAAATGCGCTTTGGCGATTTTCCGATGAGATGGGAGTGAATCATTTCGGGACCAGTGCTCCCTACCTGGTTTACCAGATGAAACAGGCCAATAAACCAAAGGCGGTATTTGATCTTTCTGCAATCCGCTCGATCAGTTCAACAGGAGCACCGCTTCCTGCTGAGGCCTTTGAGTATGTGTACGAGAGCGTTAAATCTGATGTCTGGCTATGTTCCATGGCTGGTGGAACCGATGTCTGTACGGCATTTGTCGGTGGATGCCCGCATTACCCGGTTCATGCCGGAGAAATACAATGCCGCGCCCTGGGCGTTTCATTATTTGCCTATGACGACCATGGGGATAAAGTAACCGATGAATTAGGTGAGATGGTAATTGACAAACCCCTGCCTTCGATGCCCATCTATTTCTGGAAGGACACCGACAATAAGCGTTACCTCAGCAGCTATTTTGATCATTATCCGGGAAAATGGCGTCACGGTGACTTTATCCGTATTAATTCTGAAACCGATGGTTTAGTCATTTTTGGCCGCTCGGATGCCACCCTCAACAGACATGGGATACGGATTGGAACCAGCGAAATCTATCGCACCATCAACAAGATCGAAGGTATAGAAGATGCTCTGATCATAAACCTGGAACTCGAGGAAGGCCGGCATTACATGCCATTATTTATCAAGATGTCTGATGAATTGTCCCTCTCCGAGGATATAAAAGCTAATATCAGAACGATGTTGAGAAAGGAGAATTCGCCAAGGCATGTTCCCGATGAAATCTTTCAGGTTTCCGATATTCCTTACA
This sequence comes from Flavobacteriaceae bacterium, assembly GCA_013042825.1. Taxonomy (GTDB): domain Bacteria; phylum Bacteroidota; class Bacteroidia; order Flavobacteriales; family Flavobacteriaceae; genus SHLJ01. The sequence goes on from JABDPL010000250.1 coordinate 14,745, forward strand.
CCATAAGCGGGAAGAAAATGGAAACCCCGGTTAAGAAGATCCTGATGGGAATGTCGGTTGAGCGATCGGTAAATGTTGATTCGATGAGAAATCCCGATGCAATCAATTACTTTATTGATTTTGCGTCAACCTTGAAACAATAGATTGAAATATCAGAAATCGATCTCGGGTTCTTCAAAATCTTTTATCCTGTCTTTATCCAGCTCTTCCTTATACTTCAGGCAATTGACCTCAATCGACAAGTCTGTCGGTTCCTCGAATTCGGCAGTTGAAATCTTGAGATCCTGGTTTTCATAACAGCTTTTCATATACAAGCCCCAGATCGGCAAAGCCATTGAGGCGCCCTGCCCATAGGTGATAGTCTTGAAATGAGCTGCCCGGTCTTCGGCTCCAACCCAAACGCCAGTAACAAGGTTGGGCACCATGCCGATAAACCAACCATCACTCTGGTTTTGGGTAGTCCCGGTCTTACCAGCAATAGGATTCGTAAACTCATAGGGATATCCGGTAATTATTTCTTTGTATACAGGCACATTTTTTGCCCAGCTGTGACGCAGTCGCATCCCGGATCCTGATTCGGTAACGCCTTCTAACAGCTTTACCGTGACATAAGCTGTCTCAGCACTCAAGACATCTTTGCTTTCAGGATTGAATTGATAAAGAATGGTTCCATTCTTATCCTCGATACGTGTGACCATTACCGGTTTATTATATACGCCTTGATTCGCAAAGGTTGAATAGGCAGCTACCATTTCATAAACGCTTAGGTCTGGCGTTCCGAGTGCAATAGAGGGAACTGCAAGAATATCCTGTTCCACACCGAGCTTCTGAGCCATGTCGATGACCGGTTGAGGCCCTACCTTATCCATCAGTCTCGCCGTAATGGTATTGACCGAATTACCAAGGGCATTCTTCAGTGTACGCGTACCGCCATATTTGCCTCCGGAATTTTTCGGACACCATTCCTCGGGATTACCATATTTATCTTTTTCAATACAGAAGGGTGTATCGGGCAATGTATCACAAGGTGATAAATGCAATTGATCGATAGCCGTGGCATAAACAAAAGGTTTGAATGTCGACCCGATCTGGCGCTTCCCCTGCTTTACCATATCGTATTGGAAATGCTTATAATTCATACCGCCAACCCAGGCTTTTACATGCCCGGTTTGCGGTTCCATCGACATCATTGACGGAAGCAGGAATGACTTATAATATCGCATGGAATCCATAGGAGTCATGATGGTATCGATCTCATTGCCCTCGGCTGACCATGAATAAATGCTCATCTGGACCGGTTTATTAAAGGATTCTATGATCTCCTTATCCGGCTTCTTCAGGTCATATTTCATCTTGCGCCAGCGCTCGGAACGTCGCATGCCCTTATTCATCAGATCCTCGATTTCTTCTCCTTCCAGATCCAGGAATGGCGCCGTAGGATTGCGCTTTGGCGTATTTTGATTATCGAATTCGGCCTGAAGCCTTGGCATATGCGTTTGAACCGCCTTCTCGGCATAAGCCTGCATGCGTGAATCGATGGTTGTGAAGATCTTCAAACCATCACTATTGATATTGTACTTGCTGCCGTCAGGCTTTCGGTTAGCCTTATCATCGCACCAGTCCTTCATGAATCCGCGTAAATACTCCCTGAAATATGTAGCGATTCCTTCACGGTGAGACTCCGGGGAATATCTTAGAGACAGCGGCATTTTTTGAACCGAATCTTTTTCCTCAGCCGTGATATAACCATATTTTTCCATCTGGGCGAGTACGACATTCCTTCGGTTCATAGTGCCCTCAGGATTTCTGTGCGGCCTCGGGTTGTAAAGGGAAGAATTCTTGAACATGCCTACCAGCATGGCCGATTCGTGTAATTCAAGCGCAACGGGTTCCTTGCCGAAATAAATCCGTGCAGCAGAGCGTATACCGTCAGCATTGTTATTAAAATCATATATGTTGAAGTACATCGAGATGATCTCTTCCTTGGTATACTGACGTTCAAGTCGTATCGCAATGATCCATTCCTTGATCTTTTGCGTAATCCGGCCCAGTGTATTCTTTGATCCTTCTCCGTGGAACAATTGCTTTGCAAGCTGCTGGGAGATCGTACTGGCCCCGCCTCCCTGGCCTGCCTTTACAATGGCCCGCAACGTACCACGGGCATCAATTCCCGCATGCTTATGATACCTGGCATCCTCAGTCGCGATAAGGGCTTCTACCAGCTGCTTCGGAAGTTCGCTGTAATCAACGGGCGTGCGGTTATCCTTAAAATAAAATTTTCCCAGGGTTTTACCGTCGGAGGAAATGATCTCACTCGCCAGGTTTGTCCGCGGATTCTCCAGAATAGTATGATCGGGCATTTCACCAAAAGCACCCCATGACGCCAATAAGAATAACAAGGCAACCCCCAATACTCCAGCCAGGAACAATTTCCAGAACCATTTCACATATTTGGTGAAATTTAGTGCTGCGTTTGATTTCGTCTTTTTTGCCATAATCAATTCGTCGTGTTCGGCCGTTCAATTCTCAGGCCTACATCTATGATGCCTTCCAGAACCTGAATCCCGTTCACCTGTCCGTTTTCCCTCATAGCCTGACCGATATTGATGATATATTCTCCTGATTCTGTAAAAATCTCAGCTTCTTTATACCAGAGTTTGTTCTCTTTGATATCGGTAAAACCCGATCCCATGAAACTGCCATCTGGATTGGTCATTTTATACTCGAGGGTATCCTTTTTTACCTTGCCATTCGGGTGATTCATTTCAACGATCAAGAACAAATTACTGTATCTGTAATCACTGGTATTCCTGAGATTGATGAAAAGGTTATATGGGTTTACAGTATCAGGAGGCGTTATTTTAAACTCCACCACATCATTTTTATCCCATCCGCCATCAATACTCCTGTATTCATCATACAGCTGTTCTGAATCACAAGAAGCCAGCATCAAACTCATAACAGTCAAATACAGGATTTTATTTTGCATTTGATGATGCTTTTCTATTGTTTTTCCTCCGGTTCCTATTCTTATTACGTTTGCGACGGCGTTTTGGACGATCGAATCGTGTTAAACTATCCTGTCCGACGACATTTTCATAATGAATCTTATCGTCATCTATCAAATCAGCCGCAAACTCTTCAAGACTGGCAACCGGTTTGTTTTTGTTATTCAAGTCTATGATTTCATTCGCCTGATCGACGGTGAGCTTGTGCCAGTTCATCCATTCACCCTCGTATGCATACCATATATGACCTTTGAAGATATCGGTCTTCTGGTAAACACCGATGCCTTTTTGGGTCTTTAATTTAATATCGGTTTTGGGGAAGCTCTCAAGCGCTTCGAGGTAGGCGTCGAGCTCGTAATTCAGACAGCATTTTAATTTTCCACACTGACCCGCCAGTTTCAGAGGATTTAGCGATAATTGCTGATATCTTGCTGAAGAGGTGCTTACCGATCGAAAATCGGTCAACCAGGTGGAGCAACATAGTTCGCGTCCACACGAACCGATGCCCCCTAGGCGGGCCGCTTCCTGGCGGAAACCAACCTGGCGCATTTCGATCCGCGTTCTGAATTCCCTGGCATAAACCTTGATCAATTCCCGGAAATCAACCCGTTCTTCCGCCGTATAATAGAATGTTGCCTTGCTCCCATCGCCCTGATATTCGATATCAGATATCTTCATTTCCAGGTGAAGATCAATGGCGAATTGCCTCGCCCTGACTTTCATCGGCTCCTCTTTATCACGCATCTCCTTCCAGATCCTGATGTCTTTTTCAGTAGCTTTCCGATATATCTTTTTAACAGCCTCCTGATCGTCAGGATCAACCTTTTTATGTTTCATCTGTATCCTTACCAATTCACCTGTAAGGGTAACTATCCCCACATCATGCCCAAACTGGGCCTGGGTTGCAACAACATCTCCAATGCTCAATGAAATTTTATCGGGATTCATGTAATAATGCTTTCGGCCATTTTTAAAACGTACCTCAACACAATTAAAGGGTTCCTGGCCATTTGGTAAGGCCATATTTCCCAACCAATCGAATACAGTTAATTTGTTACAACCGTCAGATCCGCATGTTCCATTATTCTTACATCCCCTCGGCTGACCGTTTGAACCGGTCGAACAGCTGCTACAAGCCATGAAAAGCTATTATATTGAATTCGCCTGTATGACTATACCGCGAATTGAAGTTCATACTTAATTTCGAAGGTAAATATACTATTATTACAGACAAGACGAAAATCAAATCAGTTCAACTCGATCTCATAATTCAGTCTTGTAGATGTATTTCTCAGCTCGGATTTCGATTTAAATATGTTGGAATACAAGGTTTTCCCCCAACCAAACGATTTGCTGAAATGATCGAACGACTCGGTCTTCCATTTAAAATCAGGCTTCCAAACCAAATCGGGAGATACATAACAAAATGTGTAATCAAATATCAAGCCCGATGCATTTATTGCTGAACTGTCGGGGATTTCGTTTGCCGCAAGCAGGGTAATACCGTTAGCCTTGCAACTGTTTCTGATACTTTTTATAACCTCTGAATAATCCTTCCGTAACGGTTCAAGATCAAAATTACTGTAGGCCGTGTTACCCAATTTACGAACAGGACGTATTTGAAGTATATCGAAACTCCTGCCATCAAAATACTGGAAGAAATCCTTTAATTCATGGAAATTGTCAACGTTAAAGGTGTAATTGATCCGGACTTTGAAGTTTCTCGAACGCTTTAATTCAGAAAAGATCGAGAAGACATTCATAAACTTCTCATATTGCCCTTTCTGCATAAAAGATTCATAAGTCTCCTTTCTCACCCCGTGCAATGATATGGTAAATTCATTCAATCCGGCATCCAAAAGGTCTGTGATCGACTCCCTTGTCAACAGATTTGCATTAGTCGTAAGGGAAATATAAGGTACTTTATATTTGGAGCCCAGTTTTACAACCCTTGCCAGGTCTTTATATAATGTCGGTTCGGTCCCGCAGCCAATCTGAAGCTTTAGCGCTCTTGAGAACAGCAACTCGGCAATACGGTCAAGCTCTTGCGGTTTTAGCTGACCCTTCATTTTCTTAACATATTCCGCATCTGTGAAGTAACACATGGTACAGCGCAGGTTACACGCCATAACGGGATCGAGGTTAACGGCCAAATAGCGCATCTTAAGTCGATGCATTAAGTACAGGGCCAGAAACTTCAACCTATGATTTTTAACCAGCCGGTTAAGCCTTAAAAGCTTGTATATGTTCATTTAAACCTTTGTCTGAAGAACGTCGAAAATGTTGCGAAGGTCTTTTTTATAGGGTAAATAATCAGCTCTTCCTTTTTTGAAAATATCATTACTGTTGCCTTGACCCTTTCGCAAAGCCTTCTGTTCCTCGTATGGCAGGGCATGAATCTCCTTGCAATTGGTGGAACAACAGCCATTCAATTCTGCCTTACAATCGTCGCATTGTATAAACAACAAATGACAGGCATCATTAGCACAGTTGGTATGTGTATCGCAGGGTTTGCCACATTGATGACATTGAGCGATTATCTCTTCGCCAATCTTTTCGGCTCGCCTGTCGTCAAATACAAAATTCTTGCCGACAAACTTGTTTTCAAGTTCCTGACTTTTTACCTGCCGGGCGTATTCGATAATTCCGCCTTCGAGTTGAAAGACATTCTTAAATCCCTTGTGCTTGAAATAAGCACTTGCCTTTTCGCATCGGATGCCTCCCGTACAGTACATCAACAGGTTTTTCTCTTCTTTATAGTCGCTTAGATCGCTCTCTATTATGGGTAGAGACTCCCTGAAGGTATCCACATCAGGGGTCACGGCGTTCTTAAAATGTCCGATCTCGCTCTCATAATGGTTACGCATATCGATGCAAACGGTGTTTTCATCATCCAGCAAGGCATTGAATTCTTCGGCGTTAAGATGCACACCCTTGTCGGTAACGTCGAAGGTCTTGTCATTCAGTCCGTCGGCAACGATCTTCTTTCTCACCTTGATCTTTAACTTCAGAAATGAATAATCATCCTGTTCAACCGCAATATTCAACCGAACATTCTTTAAAAATGAAATACTGTCGAGCTGTGCTTTAAAGGAGTCGAAATTTTCCGCAGGAAGAGACAGTTGTGCATTTATACCTTCATCAGCAACATAAATCCTGCCGAGGACATCCATTTTATCCCAGTTAAAGAACAACCGGTCTCTGAATTCTTGGGGGTCGTTGATATGTGCATATTTATAGAACGACAGCGTAAGGCGATCCTTGCCTGCTTTTTTTATAAGCTCCTTTCGTTCTTTAGCACTTAATTTGTTGTACAGTTGCATGCTATACTTGTATTAAGGTTAAAGACTATTTCCGCAAAGTTAATATTTCTGCGGAATTGGGTATTAAAAAAAGCACCTTCGGGCAAAAGGTGCTTTTATCAGTCTTAAGGTGTAATAATTTTCAATCTGACTTTTTTCATAAAACCCCCATGGCCTGGACAGCATACAAAATACCCCTTGCATCAAATGCCTTGGCAGCGGCAATTAAACAAAACAGATTTTTCATAATATGTCTGAAAAATCTGAATAAATCAGGATCAGTGAACCTATTCAGTTCCCTTTCATAGCAATTATTTCCCCGTTATTAGGAATAGATGCAAAAACTCTGAAAAGGTTGCGTTATAAAATTGTTTACGCCTGAAAGAAATGTTATTTTAGCATAAATGTAGAACAGAAAAAACCGTTTATGAGCAAGGAGAAAGAAGCAAAATTGAAAGCCCTTAAATTGACATTGGATAAGCTGGATAAAGCCTATGGGAAAGGGACAGTAATGAAGATGAGCGATTCCGCACAGGAAAATGTTGAGGCGATTCCAACGGGTTCATTGGGCCTGGACATTGCTTTGGGTGTAGGCGGATATCCGCGTGGGCGGGTTGTAGAGATCTATGGTCCCGAATCATCCGGTAAAACAACGCTGACATTACATGCCATTGCCGAGGCGCAAAAGGCCGGCGGTATTGCAGCATTTATAGATGCTGAACATGCTTTCGACAGGTTCTATGCCGAAAAACTAGGGATAGATATTGATAACCTGATCATATCACAGCCCGACCATGGCGAACAGGCTCTTGAAATTACAGATAATCTAATACGCTCCGGCGCTATTGATATTGTGGTGATAGACTCTGTTGCGGCCTTAACACCAAAAAGTGAGATCGAAGGCGAAATGGGAGATTCAAAAATGGGTCTGCATGCGCGATTGATGTCACAAGCTTTGAGAAAGCTCACAGCATCTATCAGCAAGACCAATTGCACCGTGATGTTTATCAATCAGTTAAGGGAAAAAATCGGAGTGATGTTCGGTAACCCCGAGACGACCACAGGTGGGAATGCTCTGAAATTTTATGCGTCTGTAAGGCTTGACATCAGGCGATCAACTCAGATCAAGGATAGCAATAACCAGGTTCTCGGAAATAAGACCCGGGTAAAAGTTGTGAAAAACAAAGTTGCGCCGCCGTTTAAAATGGCGGAATTCGATATTATGTATGGCCAGGGCATATCTAAGGTCGGTGAAATCCTCGATATTGCGGTAGATCATGATATAATCAAGAAAAGCGGATCCTGGTTCAGCTATCAGGATACCAAGCTTGGCCAGGGGCGCGATGCCGTTAAGACAGTAATTCAGGATAATCCGGAACTGATGGAGGAACTGGAACAGAAAATCAGGGAAGTTATTTCTGCTGAATAGAAGTCATAAAGTCCCGTTAAAACGGGATTTTTTATTTTTTGTCACGCAACCTTTTGCAAACACAGGCATCTAATTCTATATAAACAACGACTCAAATAAAGGAAAAGATGAAAAGGCTGATCCTGTTTTTAGGAGTTATACTGACTTGGAGCTGCAGTACAGATGATGCGGTGGTTGATGAATTTTCATTTGAAATTCTTCCCATACGCACGGTAATTGATATGCCCGAATCTGTCAATTATAATGACGTGTATACCATTCGATACACCTATTCACTTCCAAGTACATGTCATACCTTTAGTGATCTCTATTACCTGACTGAAGGCCAATTTCGGACAGTGGCCGTAATCAGCAGGGTTTTAGAGGATACCGATACTGTTATATGTGAACCCCTCGAAGAGGAATTGGTGGAAGGAACGTTCCAGTTCACCGTTCTGAATAATGCAGGCACTTACATATTCCGGTTTTGGCAAGGGGTTGATGAAGCTGGTGTAGATCAATATCTGGTATATGAGGTCCCCATAGAGCAATAATTGTATAATGATTAACTACAGTCTATTTGAGTTTAAAATTACTCATAGAAAAATGCAAGAATCATGATACTAATGCGCAAAGCGAGTTATACAAATTATTTTCGCGGAAAATGTTTTCTCTTTGCCTGAAGTACTCACGTAATCGCACGGAAGCTGAGGATGTTCTGCAGGATTCCTTTTTGACCATTTTTGAGAAAATCGGACAATACCAGGAAAAGGGCTCATTTGAAGGCTGGATGAAAAGGATCGTGATCAACACAGCTCTTCAGCGGTATCGTGGTCAAAGTGTTTTGAACATCGTAGATGAAGCAAAAATAGAAGATGTAAGCGTCAGTGTTGAAACCGACGACTTGAGTTTAGATTTCCTGCTGCGCTGCATACAAGAATTACCCGACAGGTATAGACTTGTATTCAATCTTTATGTGCTGGACGGCTATTCGCATAAACAAATAGCGACCATGCTCGATATAACAACGGGAACTACCAAATCAAATCTGGCAAGAGCCCGAATGATATTGAAAGAAAAAATTGAAATCCATAAATCGCAAGTGAACTTGCAATCAATATAATGAGCGAGAAACAAAATATCGACAAGTTGTTTCGAGATAAACTCGATGACTTTGAAGCGACCCCCAGTTCCTCGGTTTGGGATAACATTTCTGGAAAACTTAATAAGGATTCCAGGGAAAGAAAAGTTATTCCCTTGTGGTTTAAAATCGCTGGAATTGCTGGAATCATTGTGATCCTGATCTCCCTGGGATTCCTGGTTTTAAATTCCAACAATGATGAACAGCCACCACAGCCAGTGGTAGAAACCGAGTCTGGTGTCGAAAATGAAACCGATACGTCGAAAGATGTAAATGGTGAGGAAACATCGGTAAATTCGGAAATCTTAAAAGAAATAGCAGATTCTGAAGAGGAGAATTTACCTGAGAATGCACGCGCTGAACAAGATGCTATTAGCGAGAGCGTTCAGGGCCAGTCCCGTTCCGAAGAGAAAAGGGCGAATCAAATCATTACAGATAAGCCCAGCCTTATTAACGATGAGAATGCCACTGTTAGCGGGTCAGATAAAAACGATGCTCCGGACAGCTCAGCACTAAAGAAACGCTCTGATGCCGTGGTGAACAACGAAAATCAGCCAGTAAATGAAGATAGCTCCGTTAATCGCGATCAAAATATCGAGAAAAAACAGGCAGAGGCTATCCTTTCAGATGAAAAATCTGAAGAAACAGAACAATTAGCACAGATCGATGAGACTAAAACCGAAGATGTAAAAGTAAATGAGGTAGAAAACGCAGAGGTTAAGGATGATTTGGAAGAAGCTATTGCCGAGCAACAGGAAGAGGAATCAGAATTGGATGAACCTGAAGAAAAAGGTGACAAATGGCGAATCGCTCCGAATATTGCGCCGGTATATTTTGGTTCAATCGGCAAAGGTTCGGCCATTGATGATCAGTTTGTGAATAATTCTTTGTCAGGAGAAATCAATATGAGCTATGGTATTCTCGCTTCCTATGAAATCTCTGATAAATTAAGGGTCAGGTCGGGCATCAATCGCATGAGGCTGGGCAGTAAAACGAATGATGTCATTGTATATAATAATATCGATCCTCAGGATGATGTGAAACCGTTGAGAAATGTTGTGTTGAATAATGCCAGTAGCGACCTGTTATTTCTTACGGCAAATGAATTGAATTTAGCTCAGGTTCCCGGTGTGGTTGCAGACAATATACAGTCGTCAATCGATCAGGAATTGGGCTTTATTGAAATTCCTCTGGAATTGGAATACAAACTATCGGATAAAGGCTTTGATATAAGTGTTATTGGTGGAATGAGTGCATTATTTCTGAACGATAATGCCGTGTATTCAAGCCTTCAAGGCAACCGTACCGAATTAGGGAAAGCCACAAATGTGAATTCAACCAGTTTCAGTGCTAATCTGGGCCTTGGTTTTAACATTAAAGCTTCCGATCGTCTTGATTTAAATCTGGAACCTGTTTTTAAATATCACCTGAATACCTTTAAGAATACTTCGGGTGATTTTAACCCTTTCAATCTCGGGATCTATACAGGCTTCAGCTTTAAGTTTTAGGTTTTGTTAGTTAGTTATATTGGAATTGATCTCCTGATCTTCTTAAAAGGAGAGCAATGATGAGGAAAAGCTGCTCTATTTGCCCGGAGCAGCTTTTTTATTGTCACTTTGATCATTTTCAAGAGAATTTAAAATCAATTCCCGGGCCTCTGTTCTTATGCGCTGGGTATCTTCCATGGTGAGCTGGTGCGTTTCTATGAACGGATGAATTTTTACACGCAGCCTTCCTGGGCCACCACTGAAAAACGTATAGGAAAATCGTTTCCTATTATCGTAAAAAACGATGGGAACTACAGCTATGTTGTGATTGATCGCCAGCCTGAATGCTCCATCCTTAAAATCATCCAGAACCACGGAATCCTCGGGCACTCGCCCCTCAGGAAATATACAGATGCTCAAACCTGAGTTCAATCGCTTTTGCGCTTGTTTAAATACAGCCTGGCGGCTGGCTGCGTTGCTTCGATCAACCAGAATACAGGTCTTGCGGTAAAAGAATCCGAACAAGGGTATTTTTGCCAATTCTTTTTTGCCCACAAAAACAAACGGATTATTGGTTACGCTTACCAGCATTAACATGATATCGATCATAGACGTATGGTTGGCTATCAGCATATAGCTATGGCCTTTTTTAAGCTCCTGGTCTTTTTCAATTCTCCAGCTAAATCCCATACCAATCAGAATGAAATGCGCCCAGAATCTCGCCAGGCGTATGAAGAAAGGATACCAGTTCTCTCTGGATATGGTAACGATCAATACAGGAAATAAAACAATTATAGGTATTGCTACGAGCACATAGAACCACACACGATAAACGATCCAAAAGGGATACTTGATGAATTTCATGTCAGTCAAACCTACGATAAAAATTTGATTTTATTCCGCAGGATAAATTGAGCAGTTTTAGCAAAAAAATTACCTTTGCCGCAGTTAAAGCTCAATCAAAATGGCCAGAATATTAACAGGGATCCAAAGCACGGGGACGCCGCACCTAGGTAATTTATTAGGTGCTATCCTTCCTGCGATAACTATGAGTAATACCCCTGAGAATGACTCGTTCCTGTTTATTGCCGATATGCATTCATTGACGCAGATCAAAGATTCGGAACTGCTTCGCCACAACACTTATTCCACTGCTGCCACATGGCTGGCGTGTGGATTGAATGTAGAGAAGACCGTTTTTTACAGACAAAGTGATGTGCCTCAGGTTACTGAATTGGCCTGGTATCTCAGCTGCTTCTTCCCCTATCAGCGTCTTACCCTGGCTCATTCCTTTAAGGACAAGGCCGATCGCCTGGAAGATGTCAATGCCGGTCTATTCGGTTATCACATGTTGATGGCGGCTGATATTCTGCTATATGATGCCGACATCATTCCTGTGGGTAAAGATCAATTGCAGCATATTGAAATGACGCGGGACGTAGCGGGCAGATTTCATGCCCAGATGGGGGAAACATTTGTCATGCCTGATGCCGACCTTAAAGAAGATACCATGTATGTACCGGGCACGGATGGGGAAAAGATGAGCAAAAGCAAAAACAATATCATAAACATCTTCCTTCCCGATAAAAAACTCAGAAAGCAGATCATGGGAATCAAAACCGACAGCACACCCCTTGAGGACCCTAAAGACTGGAAGTCCTGCAACCTTTTCGGTATTTATAAATTGCTCGCTTCCGATGAGCAGATCGAACAGATGAAGGGGAATTACGAACAGGGGGGATATGGCTACGGACATGCAAAACAAGAACTGTTCGAACTACTCTTGAATCGATTTTCACGCGAACGTGAGTTATACAACGATTATATGAATAATCTGGACAGCATAGATGCAATTCTTTCTGAAGGTGCTGAAAAGGCGAGTACTGTAGCAAATGATGTGCTGAATAGGGTCAGAGGTAAGCTCGGGTATTGATCAAAGCGACTCAAAGGCTTTTCCCGGCAAAGGGCGAATGATACCCTTGAGTTCCAGGCTTAACAAAACCGATGCCACCTTAAATGTCGGGAGGTCTAATTCCAGGGCAATACTATCTAACTCTGTCTTGCCATGCTTTCCGAGAAAACCATAAATGCGTTGTTCTTCAGAGGTAAGTTCCGGAAATAACTTTATTTGTTGCTCTTTTTTACCCGGGGTCGGCCAGTCCAGAAGATAGGGAACATCTTCGGGCTGTGTTAGCATATGAGCCAAATGGTTTTTTATAAGGTTATTACATCCCGCACTAAAAATGTCTTCCGGACGTCCGGGTACGGCAAAAACCTCACGGTCGTAAGAATTTGCAATATCTGCCGTAACCAGGCTTCCGCCCTTCTCTGCCGATTCGATAACTATGGTGACCTCGCTCAGGCCGGCAATGATCCTGTTGCGCTTCAGGAAATTTGTCCGTTCAAAATCATCTATACTCCAAAAGTCTGTGTAAAATCCACCGTGTTCCATTATTCGCTCAACATAGATTTTATGCGGCCTTGGATAGATCTGATCGAATCCATGAGCCAAACATCCGATGGTCTGAAGATTGTTATTAACCGCCGCCTGTTGCGCTGTAATATCCGTGCCATAAGCAAATCCAGACACCACAATCGGGTTATAGGGCGCTAATGATGCGACCAGGTGCTCGCAAAAATCTCTTCCCCGTGATGTGATCTGACGTGTTCCAACAATACTGATCACCGGTTGATCACTCCATTTTATATGCCCCTTTTGAAAGAGAAGAATAGGCCCATCAACACAATGCTTTAATCTACAAGGATAATCATCACCGAGAAAGAAACAATAATCGATGCCATGGTCTTTGATGAATCGCAATTCTTGTTCTGCCAGCCGGAAATTAGAGGAATCGAAAAGGTCTGCAATCAATTTCTGACCTATACCGTCGATCGTTCGAAGCATCTTTGCTTTAGATCGAAAGATCGCTTCGGCAGATCCACAAGTTTTGATCAGGCGTTTGGCCAGAATATCACCGATTTGCGTACTTCGTTGTAAGGCCATTACAGCCAGGAGTTCCGATTCTTTCATATCACTTTTCAAAATATAAATATAGAATATTTTCTCTATATTAGAATCATTTTTCCTGTTAATAACTCTTAGCCAATGATGTTCAGCGAACATAAAAATTTTTAACTTTGTTTTATGCAGATTGACACCTATATAAGTGACTTGCTCTATCGTTATGAATGCGTTATTATTCCTGAGTTTGGGGCGTTTTTAACCCGGGCTGTTTCTGCGGAAATCGACCGATCATCAAACACCTTTTATCCGCCGACAAAAGTTGTTTCATTTAATGAGCAACTAAAAAATAATGACGGACTTCTGGCTAATTATATTGCGAGTGTTGAGAAGATCCCGTTTGAGCTTGCTTCACAGCGGCTTTCAAAACGTATAAAAGCCTTAAAGTCCTATTTAGCTCAGGGTGAAACACTTACATTTAAAAACATCGGTGAGATCAGCCTGAATTCACATGGCAACCTCTCGTTTGAACCCGATAAAAAAATAAATTACCTGACCGCCTCCTTCGGTTTGCAATCCTTTACTTCACCCGATGTACTTCGAGAGATATACAACAAGGAAGTTGAAGCGATTGAGAGCAGTACGTCAATACATATCAGTCCGGAAAAGCGCAAGGCGCGTCCGTTTCTCAGGTATGCTGCAATAGCCGTTATTGCAATCGGTTTAGCCAGCTGGTTCGGGTCTGATTATTATCTCGATCGCATCGATGAACAAAACCAAATTGCTGAACAGGAGGCCCAGCAGCAGTTGGAAAACCGTATTCAAGAGGCCACATTTATAATCGATAATCCTCTTCCGGCTGTTACCCTGGAAATCGAGAAGCAAACGGGTAACTATCATATTGTTGCCGGCGCTTTCAGATTTGAAGAAAACTGCGAGAAAAAACTGAATGAACTTAAGAGCCTTGGTTACCACGCACGGCGCATAGGCGCTAATAAATATGGCCTGCATCAGGTTGTATATTCCAGTTTTGAAACCCGGGCTGATGCTCAGCGAATGCTCTACAAAATCAGACGTGAGCACAACCGCGATGCCTGGCTATTAATCCAGGAACTGGATTGATTTCCACAGCATGTCTGCAGCTTATCCCAGGACCATAAATGCCCAACTATGAACCCTAAACATCCGGAGGATTCCAAAACTATAATGACAGATCTGGTCCTGCCAAGTGAGACCAATCCCCTGAATAATCTTTTCGGGGGTGAGTTACTGGCGCGTATGGACAGGGCGGCCAGTATTGCTGCAAGACGGCATTCCCGGCGAATTGTTGTCACGGCCTCGGTCAATCATGTGGCCTTTAAGCATGCCGTTCCCCTTGGTAGTGTTGTTACTGTTGAAGCCAAGGTTTCACGTGCTTTCAAAACGTCTATGGAAGTATACCTGGATGTCTGGATAGATGACCGTGAAACCGGAAACCGTACCAAGGCCAATGAAGCCATTTATACCTTCGTAGCTGTTGATGATCGCGGACACCCGGTTGCTGTACCCGAACTTATACCGGAAACCGATCTTGAAAAATTGCGATATGATGGCGCATTAAGACGCAAGCAACTCAGCCTTGTGCTCGCAGGGAAAATGAAGCCGGCCGATGCAACCGAATTAAAGGCGATTTTCGAGATCGAATAATTCTTCCTTTAAACCTTTTTTGACCGTTCCAGTCTTATAGTAAAACCCAATACCATGAGACTACTTTTTTATATCCTCGGAATCGCATTTGTTTTATCAACAACTTCTTGTGCCACACGGGTAAGCGTACGCCCTAATCAGACCAAAGTGATCACGGTGGCCCCGAAAAATCACAAGGTGGTAATCATAAAAGGAAAACGTTACTACTACTGGAATGGAAAACATTACAAAAAAACCACACGAGGATTCGTGATGGTGCGGGTTTAACCTGATCACATTTTATATATCCAATGAGCCGGATTCTGGGTTTTCAGTTCCTTCAAGACCAGGAAACTCAGGATCGTTTCTCCGGAAGCCTTATTGGTTAAAACCTCACCGATGACCTCCTTGGTGCTCACCTTATCTCCTTTTTTTACATAGATCTTAGAGAGATTTTTATAAACCGTGAAGTAATTTCCATGCTTGATCATGACCGTTAGATTACCATTTCTGGGAACAATAACTGCATTGACCTCACCTTCAAATACCGCCCGTACCTTCTCTCCTCTTTTTGTAGCAATTCTAACACCGTTGCTGTTTATTTTCACCGACCTATCAATAGGAGACGGATGTGTCCCATAACCCATTTTAACGATTCCTTCCTGAACAGGCCAGGGTAATTTACCTTTATTAGACGTGAAATTCGCCGCAAGAACTTTGTCTTCAGGAGTCAATGCAAAGGTGTTGGAGGAGGCAGATCTGCCAGCTTTACGGTTTGAACTGGCCATGGCCTCTCGTATGATCTTTTCTATTTCCCGGTCTAAACGCTCGGCTTCCCGCTGTTTTTTTCTTATTTGAGAGTTATAATTGGTCAGATTTCTTTTGATGGATGCAATTAGAACCTGTTGCTCAGTCAATTCCTTTTCCAAATCATCTTTGGCTTTCCGGTTATCCCCTATCAGCTTTTGCTTATCCTCCTTCTGTACCAATAACAAGCCGTTCAACTCCTGGAGTTTTTCCGTTTGAAGCTGGATCTCATCCTTTTGTTTTTTCTGATACTTGGCATATTGCCTGATATACTGAAGCCTTTTAAACGCTTGTTGAAATCCGGTTGAAGACAACAGGAACATCACCTTACTTTGATCTGACCGGCTTTTGTATGAGCGCACGATCATTTTTGCGTATTCCTCTTTAAGTACTTTTAACCGGTCCCTGTATTGGGTTATGGCGTTTTGATTTTCATTGATCTCACGGGTTAAAAGATTTGCCTGTTGATTGGTTACATTGATGAGGTTTTGTCGCACAGACATCTTATAACTGAGGTCTTCTACCGATGTCAGGACTGATTTTTGCTCCTTTTTACCCTTAAATAAGAGCTTATTTATCTGATTGATCTCCTGGCGGAGTTCCTGCCGGCGTTCTTCCAGTTCCTGTTGTTTTTTGTTCTGGGACTGAGCGCCCATCAGTCCGATAAGGAAAACGATAAAAACGGATATAAGCTGCCTGCTGATGATTGTCATCTGATTTCAATTTCTTCAAAGCCCGTAGGTATTCGGAAAGGAAAGCGCAATTCATTATTTAACGACACCGATCGGAATTCCATTTTCAGTATGGTTTCTTCGTCATCCTCCAAAGCAATTACCCGGATGTTCTCCGGAAGTATCTGCCTTTTGACCTCCTGGTAATTGGCATAGTCTATCTGGAGCATCCGCTGTTCAAGGGGTTGAGCCAATTGCTGCGAATCCATTTTAAAATGCGACGGGTTTAAGAGAAAGAAAATTTCATATAGCGCATTTTGATCTCTTGGATAAAGCACATAGGACGCTTCATGGATATCATTGTTGTAGGGTTGGGCTTCCAGGTTGAACAAGGCCTCCCCCAGTAAAAGGTTCTGAATATTTTCGAAGTTCAGCTCAGTCCCAAGGAAATCACTGATGAGCATGAAATCGCCATCAAAATAGGTGTTATCGAGTTTATTGTAATAACTGACCTTTTCAGGAGTGATCTTAGCCCGGACAATACCCAAGGCTGCGCTCATCCAGATCACCTTATTCTTTTCCATCCTTAAATTGACCGAATGGGTTTGCGATTTATCGCCTTGCACATACTCGACTCTTAGTTTCGACTGAAGTGTTTTGAAATCGACCTGTTTCTTCTGATGTTTCCGTATTAACTCAGAAGACGACATCCGATCGCTTAGGTTACCTTCCCCTGCAACCCGCTTACCGCTCTTACAGCCTGCAACCACTAAGGCCAAGGCCAGAAATACAATTTTTAAAAATCTAGTCATTGTTGTTCAAAACTTCCTGCGCCATCTTTTCAAACGCCTGAGATCGTTCAATATTATTATCCAATTTGTATGCCAGACTTAATTGCTTATAAAAATCGGATGTCATAACCGGATCGTCAATTATGTAATCTACACCTATTTCTAATACGGAAATGGCTTCTTTGGGTCTCTTAAGGAAATTCAGGGCGACCCCGTTTATCAGGTATAATACCGGCTGTGAGGGATAGCTGTCGAGCGACTCCTTGCTTTTTGCTGCTGCTTCCTCAAAGGCGCTTACATCCAGTAGCAACAACAGCATATTTTTTAGCAGATCGAAATTACCGGGATCTTTGCCCAAGGCCTTCTTAAAAAACTCTAATGCTCTATCCTTGTTATCGTTTTGAAGATAATACTGAGCCATTTCAGCATCCGATTTTCCGGATTTATCATCAACAACCGCAGTAGTGACCTCTAATAATTCCGCCTCATACTTCGGATTGGCCTGCACGAATTTTACAAAATCATTCAATACCCTGGCTTTGGCTTCTGGCTTGATAGCAGGGCTTTTAAGAACGATCTTCATCGATTCGATGGCCTCGGCTTCTTTCCCATCATCTAAATAGAACTTATAAAGCGCCAGATGCACCAGTTGGGAATCCGGTTGGCGATCACGCAGTTTTTCAGCTGTTTCAAGAGCCTTTGTCTCATTCCCTGCTGCACTGTATCGATAGATCAGATTGAGGTAGTTATACTCATTATCAGGGTTGTCAATGATACGTTTCTCCAGGTAATCGATTCTTTCCTGATCGGAACCCGTGGCATTGTAGATCTCATGGCGCAGTTCCTCTCTTGATTTCGTAACGCCATAGCTATCATCTAACTCGTCTAATAATTCCAGAGCTTTTTTAAATTGTCCGCCGCGATAATAGAGATTGGCCAGATCTTCCTTATAATCGGGATGATATTCTACCAACTGCTGCACGGTTTCAATTGCCCTGTCAAAATCCTTCATTTCAACATAAACCCCATACAATTCGTCCAGATACCATTCATTATCAGGATCGAGGGCCAGGGCTTTTTTTAATGCACCTTCAGCCGCTCCGTAATTCTTGAGTTGCACATAATTCTTTCCCATTTCAAAATGAACAACAGCTTCAGAATCGTCAAGGTTCAAGCATTTCTGAAGGGCAATGATCGCGCGATCGTAATTTTCGATCCCTTTTTGCTTGAGTGCCTCAAAGAAAAACTCCTGGAATTTGTCCTCGATATTACCCAGATCATCATCCGGGGTCTGGTTAAAGTCGACCTGTCCCAAGGCTCCATGATATGAGCCTAGGAAAACCAAGAACAATATTGCTTTTTTATACCTGTTCATTGAAGTTGGGTTCGATCTAAATTAGCAAAATAGTGGACGTGCCGTACTATATTAAGCTATTTTTAACGCCTATTGTTTTCCGGTGCTTCCAAAACCGCCCGATCCTCTAACGGTTTCGCTCAGGATCTCAACCTCATCCCATTGCGCGCGTTCATGCTGGCTGATTATCAATTGGGCGATCCGGTCTCCGGACTTGACATGAAAGTCTTCAGCTGATAAATTGATCAAAATTACGCCTATCTCCCCGCGATAATCTGCATCAATGGTGCCCGGAGTATTCAGAACGGTGATTCCTTTTTTTAACGCCAGCCCGCTTCTGGGCCTTACCTGAGCTTCGTAACCCTCAGGCAGTTCGATGAATAAGCCGGTTTTAACCAGGGCCCTAGCCAACGGTTTGAGCAAAATGTCTTCATCCAGTGATGCCCGGATGTCCATTCCGGCCGACAAGGCCGTTTCATAGTGCGGTAGGGCATTCTCAGATTTATTGATTATCCGTATCTTCATTTATGATCTTAATATTTGTTTTAATTCATCTTTCTCACCTATCCAGAGAATTGTAATAAAAATTATAACCATAATCGATCCAACGATATAGTTTTCTCTGAACATATAAAAATAGAGCAGAGAGAATACAATACTGGTCACCAGATACAAACCAATTCGTTTGAAATCATAAGGAATTGGATAATATTTTCTTCCATAGTACAGCGATAGCATGGCCATGATTGCGTACGCTGCCAGGGTTGCGATAGCTGACCCTTTATAGCTGATAACCGGGATCAGCACAATATTCAGCACCAGGGTTATCAAGGCGCCAACTACCGATATAAATGCCCCGAATCGGGTTCGATCGGTAATCTTGTACCATACAGACAGGTTATGATATATCCCCAGAAAAAGATAGGCCATCAGGAGAATAGGGACCACCCACATGGCTTCCCAATAGGGTTCATCGCGAATAATAATAGGCTTGATAATATCGGCTAACACCACAACAACAAGTAAGATCAGAGATCCCAGGATTACAAAATACTCCAGTATCTTGGCATAATTTCTCTGAGGTTGCTCAGTATTGGCATGTTTAAAAAAATAAGGCTCGATGCCCAATCGGTAAGCGGCAGCGAAGAGTGTCATAAAAAGAGCCAGTTTATAACAAGCCGAATACATTCCTATTACATGTTTCGGATCGTCGTTTTCAAGCAACCGGTCAAGCAAAATTCTGTCGAAAGTCTCATTAATGGAAAAGGCAATTCCGGCTATTAACACCGGCCAGGCGTATTGAATCATTTGTTTCCAAATACGCATATCAAACCGGTATTTGATCCTGGCATAAAAATGCGTCATTATCAGCAGGGTCACACCGCTTGCGACAACATTGGCAATGAAAATATAATTTATCTCAAAATCAGGCCTGTACATCCATCCAAAAACCGTTGACTCCTGTCCCTGGTTCTTCAGCCACAACAGGAAAAACAGGTTAAGACAGATATTGATGAACACATTGGCAAGTTTAATAACCGTATAGGTTTTAGGCCGTTCTTTAGCCCTTAACCAGGCAAAGGGAATAACAACGAGAGCATCGAGTAACAAGATCCAAATAACGAGGATGATATAATCGACCCTTATATTTGTAAAAGCTGCCAATTGATCCTTAAAAGCAAAAGCCAAAAGAAAGAACAGTGCCGAAGTACCGATCAATGAGATGGCCGCAGTTCCAATAACACTTTCCTTGTCCTTTTCCTTGTTAAAAAACCTGAAAAAGGCAGTCTCCATGCCATATGCAAGGATTACATTAAAGAGTACAAACCAGGCAAAGATCAGAGAAACGTTTCCATATTCGGAAACTGATGGCAATACTCCAGGAGAGGTGTACAATGGCACGAGCAGGAAACTCAACATCCTGGGCAGGACCGTCGCCAAACCGTAAAAGAATGTTTGCTTGAAAAGAGTTTTAAATGCGCTCAATAATAACGGTTTATTCGGCTAAAAATACGCTTTTAGCAAACGTGAACCAAGGCTTAGTTATTGCTTTACCGGCGGAGCACTTGGATAGGCCAGGGCTTGTTTTTCAACCACATTGGTTATCTTGAAGTATTTGGTCTTTTCACCTTTCCTGAGGCTGATTACGCACTCATTATCCTTGAGGTCGAAGGGAATAGGTTTTTCGATTGCGGGCATTTCATTGCCATACTCCTCCTTGACGTCCTGGCTCATTATGATATCCTTCTTTTTATTGAAATCTGAAGTATACCGCCCGACAAACTGCATGGCCTGCTCTTTAAATTCGAGCCTGGCTACTTTTCCCCTGAAATAGACGCTATCCAGCATTAAATCGGCTCTGGTTACCGGAATAAAAATATTCAATCCTGACCCGCCACCTTCAACACCGGCAACCCAGCTTTGGCAAAATACCTGGCCTATACCTTCAGGCGTGTTTTTTTGTAACTTTTTAGAACTCGAACATTGAGAAAAACTGGTCATGGCAATAAAGGCTAAAACGGTGAGTACTATGGATCGTAACTTTTTCATAATAGGTAATTTCAGTGTTAATAAAGATAATAAATCAAAATTTGTTCCATAAAAAAACCCCGTCTGTGACGGGGTTCAAATATCTTTATTCAATCTTATTCTTTCAAGGCTTCCGCACCACCAACGATCTCAAGGATCTCACCGGTAATGGCAGCCTGACGTGCTTTGTTATACGAGAGGGTGAGTTCATCTCTCATTTCTTTAGCACTTTCAGTAGCTTTATGCATGGCTGTCATACGCGCCCCGTGCTCACTTGCAAACGAATCGCGAATAGCCTTATACAACTGAATCTTCAATGATTTGGGATAAAGCTCTTCAACGATCTCAGCTTCTGAAGGTTCAAAAATATAATCAAGATGAACCGATGGATCCATTTCAACCGGTTCTACCGGTAAGAATTGCTCGGTTCTGATAATTTGGGTAGCTGCATTCTTAAAGCTGTTGTACACTAAAATGATCTTATCGCATTCTCCCTGCTCGAATTTGTCCATCAGAGTTTGGGCAATTTCGGCTACATTCTCGAAGGTAAGATCATCAAAAATCTCGTTATTGTTCATCAGGACATCTTCGGACTTAGAAAGTATATCATTTCCTTTTTTTCCGAGGGTTATGACCTGATTAGAAAAACCGGCATAATCGTCCTCGATAAGCTGTGTTGCCTCTTTGATTATGTTTGAATTAAAAGCCCCGCATAGGCCGCGGTTAGATGTAATCGCTACAATAAGCACCTTCTTTACATCACGTTGCTGAGCGTATCTGCTTCCAAATTCATCATCGAGGGTAGAGCTAAGGCTTTGAAGTAACTCGGTTAGTTTATTGGCATAAGGTCGCATCGCTGTGATCGCATCCTGTGCCTTCTTCAACTTAGCAGCAGATACCATTTTCATGGCGCTGGTAATCTGCATAGTCGATTTAACCGAGCTTATCCTATTTCGTATTTCTTTGAGATTCGCCATTCGCCTCTATGGATTTAAACGTATTTCGACGTCATTTCCTGGCAAACTTTAGTCAAGGTATCCGTTACCTCGTCTGTAAGTTTACCTGACCGGATAACATCCAGGATATCCCTGTGTTTTGCATTTAAAAATTCGATGAAATCACGCTCGAACTCCTTGACTTTTTCAACCGGAACATTCCTGAGAAGGTTTTTCGATCCGGCAAAAATGATCGCCACCTGGTCTTCAACCTTAAATGGATCATTCTGTGCCTGTTTCAGGATCTCGACATTGCGTTTTCCTTTTTCGATGACATTTAGGGTAGCGGCATCGAGATCAGAACCGAATTTTGCAAAGGCTTCCAATTCACGGAACTGCGCCTGGTCAAGCTTAAGTGTTCCTGCAACCTTCTTCATGGCTTTGATCTGAGCAGATCCACCAACCCGAGATACCGAAATACCAACGTTGATCGCTGGTCGTACCCCGGCGTTAAACAGGTCACTCTCCAGG
>JABDPL010000254.1 GCA_013042825.1 Flavobacteriaceae bacterium
GTGATTGACTCATAGCATCGCCTAAAACAGTTGTATTAGGAGCAGAAGCCATTCTCACAAAATAAGGATTTGCAGTTGGTGACGGAGGCGCCAAATTAACGGGATTTCCATAACCATCAAATAATAAATGAAAACTTTTTGCTCCAGGGACTGCTAAATTATTGTATGGTGCAGCCGAGGGTGCAAATACTTCTGTTGTTGGCAAAGCATTAACTTGAGATATCTCAGTTGTAGCCGGATTTATAAATAATCTTGGTCCGAATGCTGGATTTGGAACGCCATTAAAAAGCAAGCCCCCAACATTATCATTCATTAAAGGCTGGGTAAATGCTCCGCCTCCAACCAAGCTGAATCGCTGTGCCAATAAATTAGGGAAAGACAACTCTTGGCCAGCACGGAATAGTGCATTATCCATGTATCCTGCTGAGAGTGAATTACCAACGGATACGTATCTTGAGAAATCTGCAGAGCCTGCTGTCAATTCAACAGGTTCAGCAACGATATTTCCATCATCGTCGTTCTGACAGGCAGTCAAGCCGATCAGGATAAAAAATATGAATATATATTTCGTTTTCATGAAACTATTTTTTGTGTTATTATAAATTGTTGATTACGATCGATGCATAGTACATCGATCCGATAAAACCTGTTCCAAAGGCTGTGAAATACTCATCTCCAAGTAAATTTGTTGCACCAAGTTTAATCGTTGATTTCAATTTTGGAATGGAGTAGTTAATCTGAGCATCTAAAACATGGAAAGCTGGTACATCACCATCTCCGAACGCCGCTTGCCAGAAATAAGTATCACTCCATCTCCAAGAAGCTTTAAATCCAAAATTCTCGAATAGCTCCGTATTTCCGAAGCTAGCTTTTACTTTATGCTCAGGTGTATTAAAATTCGTTCTGAAATCAGGAAAACGATCCTGGTCAAAATCTTGCTTTGTATAAGTATAATTTCCACTTAAATCAAAATCTCCAAAAACCTTAGTTGAAACTCCAATTGATCCTCCATATGAATTAACATCGACCTCGGAATTCGTGTAGGTCTGGTAGGTCACAATATCGCCATTTGCAATAGCGGCAACTGATAAAGAGTTATCACCAACTGTTCCGTAAAGGGGTGAAATAACTTGTTCATTCGCGAGGAAATCGCTATAACTATTATAGTAAACACTCATATCGATAATGGTGCGATCGAGTTTACCTCGGTATCCTACTTCCATTGATGTGACCTTTTCAGGTTTAACTATCTCAGAATTTCCTAGAACAAGATCAGCTGGATTTCCACTCGCAGCGAAAGCGATTACAGAGGTAGCAGAGTATGAATTAAAATATGCTGCTTCACCTGTTTGAGTAACCGAAGCAGGAGCCCCTAAAATTTGTCCTGAGGCACTCACATCATATGTTCTTGAATAACGCTGCGGATTATCAGGAGCAGAACCGACCAGGATTGCAAGCCCAGCATCAAGACCAATATACAGATCCTGCGTTGTTGGGTTTCTGAAACCTGTTTGAAATGATCCCCTTATGTTGTGGTTCTTATCTGCTCCGGCAGTGTAACCAAGAGAAATTCTTGGAGAAAAGAAACCATCGAAGAGTTCTGATTTATCATAACGGATAGATCCTGTAAACTTCAAGCGATCTTCTTCTAGAAATGATTTTTGAATTTGAGTATAGATGCCGAATTCCTGGTAGTTGATGCCAGAATCAACATCTGTATAAATAGTTCCAGACGAGTTGAGTTCATATCTTCTGAACGATCCGCCCACCTGAATATCAGCAAAATCAACGAGGTGGCTGAAATTGTAATTGACGTCAGAATGATAATATTTAGATGCATCCTGGAATTTTGATCCGGTTCTTAAGTCAGGATCATTTATACTTTGATTGAAGGCTGCATTAAACTGAGGTGAACCTGGCACAAATCGACCTGCCTCTGCCACATTCCGTGCCTGGGCGTGTGCTTGAGCATCAGTTGCACCACTAAGTGTAGCACCAACATAGGTACTGATATATTCACCAAACCATTGGCGATCACTTTTAAAGGCCCTGTTAATATTGATACCCGTAAAGACCATGTCATATGAATTACCCGCCTTGTCGGCAACGACATACCCTCTTACAAAGAAGTTGTCATTTCTCACTTCCAGTTTATGCTGTTGTTGTGTGAATCCATTTATGTTGTAACGGTTGGTTCCCTGATATATAGTTGACCCGGTACCGACCTTGCCTACATATTGAATCTCAAAATCATTGGCCCACGGGCGATAGTAGAATCCCCAATCGGTCTTTATACTTTCAGCATTGAAATTGGTTAGGTCCCTTTCATTATAACCGGTACGACTAACCCTGACATCCGGAACAATTCCAAGGCCCCCTGATTCGGCCCTGATGTTGGCGCTGTAATCATCGCCATAGACGTTTATACCATTGTAGTTCAGATTGGATGCCCTGGTACCACCATTCGAGTTTCTGTCTACTTCGCTGGTAGCACCCCAATCGGTACCTTTCAGCCAACCGAAATTTACCTTTGCGGCAAATTTGTCACTAAATTTATAAGCTGCACGAATACCTACATCGCGATAGGTATTATCGCCAGTGGCATCCTGTGATGTCATTCCCTGCTTGTAAAAGCCGCTAATTCCGGGAAAG
The DNA here is from genome assembly GCA_013042825.1 of Flavobacteriaceae bacterium. Lineage (GTDB taxonomy): Bacteria > Bacteroidota > Bacteroidia > Flavobacteriales > Flavobacteriaceae > SHLJ01. Next base: position 2,653 of record JABDPL010000254.1, read on the forward strand.
TCAAATGGACTTTTACTTCTCATAAAGAGAATCCCGTTAAAAGCATTTGCACCATAAAGAGCGGAGGAAGCACCCGGAAGCAACTCAACACTGCTCACATCGGTTTCTATCATACCAACAAGGTTTCCAATTGGAAAATTCAATGCCGGAGTGGAATTATCCATTCCATCAACCAACTGCATAAACCTCGTGTTAGAAAATGTTGAAAATCCTCTCGTATTTACAGATTTAAATGTTAAACTGTTTGTGTTAACATCTACACCTTTTAAGTTTTCAAGGCCATCATAAAAATCGGCAGATGCCGTATTTTTGATTTCCTTTAGGCCGAATCGCTCTACGGTAACAGGTGATTCGAAAATTCGCTCGGGTGTACGCGATGCGGAAATTACAACCTCATCGAGCTGGGTTCCTTCATTCAGGATGAAATCGATGGTTTGTGGACTTGTCGTTACCTCCTTCGTCAATGTCTCAAAACCGATACTACTGGCTTGTAGTGTAAAGGGAGGGTTTAGATCAACAGTTAAGGAGTAATTACCATCAAAGTCTGTAACAGTTCCCAGTGAAGTTCCAACCACAATCACATTAGCCGAAGGAAGTGGTTGACCTGTGTCATCTTTTACAGTACCGGTGACGGTTGTTTGTGCGTAGGAAAATACGCATCCAAACAATACTAAAATCTTTGCAATAGTTCTCATTTTGGGTAGTTAGTTAATGTATATATCAGGCAATATAAATAATTAAATGAAAACTAAATACCATCGGGATAAAATAATAGGGTAAACTATGCCGGACTTTGTATGAAACAAGTCCAGGTATTTACAGAAAAAACCATTGATTCTCCGGTGAATTAAGTTATAAATTCCCTACTCTACAGTAACTGATTTTGCCAGGTTTCGCGGCTGATCAACATTTTTACCGAGCATTACCGCTATATGGTAAGAGAGCAGTTGAAGCGGAATGGTTGTGAGTAACGGACTGAGGCAATCCAGGGTTTCAGGGATTTCAATGACGTGATCGGCCAATTCCCTCACCGTCACATCGCCTTTGGTAACGATTCCAATGATGACCCCTTTTCTTGATTTTATCTCCTGAATATTACTGACGATCTTGTCGTAATGCCCTTTTCTCGGTGCTATAACCACAGTTGGCATATCTTCATCGATCAGGGCAATCGGACCGTGTTTCATTTCAGCAGCAGGATAACCTTCTGCATGTATATAAGATATTTCTTTAAGCTTTAAAGCACCTTCGAGTGCAACAGGGAAATTGTATCCCCGACCTAAATAAAGAAAATTTTTAGCATTTTTATAGACCTCAGCAATTTGTTTAACCATATAATCGCTTTCAAGAGCCTGGTTAACCTTTTCCGGAATCATTTCCAATTCAAACAAATGATGCCTGTAATCAGAGCTGGATATCGTGCCCTTCGCGCGTGCAAGACGCAAGGCAATTAAGGTAAGGATTGTTATTTGAGTGGTGAATGCTTTTGTTGACGCCACCCCGATTTCCGGTCCCGCATGAGTATAGGCTCCTGCATGGGTTTCCCTTGCTATAGAAGATCCTACAACATTACAAACACCAAACACAAATGCGCCTCTTGACTTCGCCAGTTTAATGGCGGCCAAGGTATCGGCAGTTTCGCCTGATTGTGAAATTGCGATAACCAGATCATTTTCGGTAATCACCGGATTCCGATATCGGAATTCGGAAGCGTATTCGACCTCAACCGGGATCCGTGCGAGATCTTCAAATATGTATTCGGCAACCAAACCGGCATGCCATGATGTTCCGCAAGCTACAATCAGAATACGGTCGGCGTTCAGAAATTTCTTCATATTATCCTCAACACCGCCCATTTTAATTATGGCCTTATCGGTAAGCAATCGACCTCTGAAGGTATCGCTAATGGCATGTGCCTGCTCATAAATTTCCTTAAGCATGAAATGATCATAGCCACCTTTTTCGATCTGTTCAAGATGCAATTGTAATTCCTGTATATAAGGATTTACAAGGGAATCATCATGTATCTTTCGTATACTTACGCCTCTATGACGCCGAACAACCGCCATTTCCTCATCCTCGAGATATATAGCATTCTTGGTGTACTCGATAAATGGGGAGGCATCACTGGCAATGAAGAATTCATCATCTCCAATTCCTATGGCAAGCGGGCTGCCCAATCTGGCAACAACGATCTCATTTGGCTTTGATTTGTCGAATACCGCGATAGCATAGGCCCCTATTACCTGGTTTAATGCAATTTGAACTGCTTTCCCCAGTTTAATATCATCATTCTTTTTGATGTCTTCAATAAGGTTTACCAGGACTTCAGTATCGGTGTCGGAGTGAAAAATATAACCTCTGCTTTCCAACTCCTGTTTCAAAGGCTCATAGTTTTCGATTATACCGTTGTGAATGATAACAAGATTGCCCGAATTCGAGTAATGCGGATGGGAGTTAACATCATTGGGAACACCGTGTGTTGCCCATCGTGTATGGCCGATTCCCAGCGTTCCATCGGTTGTGATTTCCTTTTTGATCTTATCCTCCAGATCCTCGACCTTACCCTTGGTTTTAGATAGTTTTATATCAGTACCGTCATACAGAGCGATCCCCGCGCTGTCATAACCCCGATATTCCAATCGTTTCAGGCCTTTAAGAATGATAGGATATGCCTCACGATGGCCGATATATCCAACAATACCACACATATTAATTAATTTTCAGGTTCGGTGTAATAAATTTTAAGCTTCACTCTATTCTCATCATCGTTTGCATTACTTCCATGCAGCACGGTTCCTTTCGGAGACAGCAAAGCACCCGAAACGGTTTTGCGCAACAATCCTTGATCATCTTGCAGGTCGAGGGTTTCAATGTTATTGACATTTGTTGTCACAACCAATCCCAGTTTCGCATTTGTCGAATCTCTTATAAATAGATTATTGATGTGCTCGGTTATTTCAATGGTATACTTTATCCCGGCGCCATCGGGTTCATCATCGATACGAACCAAAGGTTTCAAATGATCGATTTTAGCATTAACCTGTGTACTGCTTACAGACTGATCTAATAAGTAATCGATCAAGGGGGTGTTTGTTTCTAAATTGTACAGATACAGACGATCGGGTTCTTCGCCTTGAATGGCAGATTGGTCCACAAAAAATTCGAGTTCTGCCTGGTTTATCAGCCAATTTTGAGATTTAAAATCGTCTAATTCAGGAGAGTTCCCATCTTCATCACCGTTAAACAAATTGACCACGGCCATTGACCCTTGTGTTCCTTTTAAAAATAGTTGCTCGTCGCCGTTCACGGGATCACCATCTGGAATGTCGATAAAAGTGTCTTCGATAAAATTAACACGGTTACCACTAAAATTCAAGGTAAATATACCTGTCTCCGTGGCATTTTCGTCGTCTCCTCCATCGTCTGTAGTGTCTTCAACATCACTTGTATAATGTATTGTTAAGGTCGCATTTGAACCTACGTTTAGCATTATTAAGGTTCCGTCAACATTCACCGCTTCAGCCTTGATATATAAACCGCGAAAATGATTAAGAAAATTGCTCTCATTACTCAATTCGGGCTCTCCTTCTTTATCAAAGATCAGGTTCTGCCAAAGATCATTGGGGTTTTCAAGTAAAAATCTAATGCCTGGTGCAAGACGTTGTGAAACATCCATTTCTTCGGTGTCCTCGTTAAATGTTGTGAGAATAATTTGATCTGAGGATGGGAGAAATTCCAAATCTTCATACAACAATTCCCCCTCAAGGTCTGATTCGTTTATCATGCTCCCGTCGGAAGCGGTCTTGTTAGTGAAATATTTTAATGATTGATTAAACTCAAAATCAGGATTAAAATTTCTAAGGAAATAGTTGTTTTTGTATACAGATAACTTAACTGGCGAGTTACCGAAGATCGAGTCAACCTCATACGTATTATTTCCATCTTCATCGGTATCCGTAAGCGTAGAAAAATAAGGAAGGGTTAACACTACTGAATCAAGCACAACATTTTCTCCAAACATAGGATTATATTCGGAGGGTGTAAGC
>JABDPL010000258.1 GCA_013042825.1 Flavobacteriaceae bacterium
CACCGGTATTATCGTTAGTTGCCAGGATCAGAAATCTCAGCATAAGAACCTCGAAAAAGCCTTAAAGGTCCTCCGGTCGAGGCTTTACGAAGCTGAATTGCAGAAAAAACTTGCTGAAGACTCCGCCCGAAGAAAAAGCATGGTGAGTTCAGGAGATAGAAGTGCGAAGATCAGGACCTACAATTATCCGCAGGGCCGTGTTACCGATCACAGGATTGGCCTGACGCTATACGACCTCTCGAATATCATCAATGGGGATATTCAAAAATTGATAGATGAACTCATGTTAGCAGAGAATACAGAGAAGCTCAAAGCCGATAATGAGGTATTATAAATCTTTTTTAAGAACACTTAAGCACATAACTGGTATCGTTTTAGTACTAGTTATGACTCAGGTATTTTGGTCCTGCAAGAAGTCTTCAGAGAAGGATAAGATAACAGAACCCAAAACTAACCAAATCGAGGAAGAACCGGTTCTGAGTCCGATTACCGGAAAGGCCTGTAAGTTTGAGATGGCATTACAAACCGATGAATTCATCCGTGAGATCGATACCCTAAAAGGCTATGAATGGGATGATAAAACCAAATCGGCTCATCTGATGTTGAATGATCATTGGAGACTGACGCTGCGACGCGGTGGTTGCGATCATTTTGAACTATCGGCCACATTCCTCTACGACAGGACCCTGGAATTCGAATCTAACCGGGAAATGATTTTTGACCAGGCCAAATGGATTACCGGATTAATTCCGGAATTTGACAGTGCCATGATAGCCGAGGCCCTGGATTCATCAAAATTCGTGATACAACCGGTAATGGAAGGCCAGTACTACATCAATTTTACCGATGAACGGATGTCAGATTATTATCAGTTTGAATACCAGACCTGGGATGATTCAACCAAATTTAAAATAGGCCGATATTACGAATAGTTGTGCATAGCAAACAAATTACAGAGCAAATACGGTTAAAAAAATCTTTCCTCTGCGTTGGTTTAGACGTAGACCTGGAAAAAATCCCGAAACATCTGGTCGATCTTGAAGATCCCATTTTTGCATTTAACAAGGCTATAATTGATGCTACGCATGATCTTTGTGTGGCCTACAAACCGAATACAGCATTTTATGAGGCATACGGAATTAAAGGGTGGAAGGCGTTAAATAAGACCATTGATTATTTAAACTCTAACTTTCCGGACCATTTCACCATAGCCGATGCCAAACGCGGGGATATTGGGAACACGAGTTCCAGGTATGCCAAAGCCTTCTTTGAGGACCTGGGTTTCGACAGTATAACAGTTGCACCATATATGGGTAAGGATTCGGTGGAACCTTTCCTGGCCTATAAAGGGAAGTATACCATCTTGTTAGCCTTGACCTCAAATGAGGGCGCATTTGATCTTCAAACAAAATCCATCGGTTCAGATTCGTTGTATGAGGAGGTGATAAAGGTATCGAAAGGCTGGGAAAACAGTGAGAACCTGATGTATGTTGTAGGTGCAACAAAAGCGGAGTTTTTGGCTGACATACGGAAAATTATTCCTGATAGTTTCCTTCTGGTCCCTGGTGTGGGAGCCCAGGGTGGCAGCCTTGAGGAGGTTTGTAAATACGGAATGAATAATGATGTAGGCCTGCTGGTAAATTCTTCCAGAGGCATTCTTTATGCCTCGTCCGGAACAGATTTTGAAGAAGCTGCCCGTCAGAAAGCGAAACAGCTACAAAGCCAAATGAAATCTATACTGGAATCTAGTTTAGAATAAACTCACGTTCCAGGAATTCCAGGCGATTGAGTTCGTCCAGGAGTTGCAGTGCATGAAATTCAGAAAAATCACTCAAGGCTGAATCAGACTGGCTCCAGTTGTAAGCGTCTTCTAAAAATTTCAAGTATTCCTGTCTCAGGGATTCTTTTTTGTCTTGAAGATCAGTCATGCGAATTAATTTCACCTTAAAATACTGAAGTTGCATTTTATCGCAAGTTAAAATATTCCTAAAAAAAAGTCGACCGTAAAACGATCGACCCGACTAACTAACTTGTACTAACTAACCCAAATAATACAATGTAATGACTAACGCTGTATTACCATACAAAGTAAGCTATTCTGATACTGGATAATGTTATGTTAATATTAGTATATGTTTAAATATCATTTAATAATTTTCAATAAATAAGAATATGATGAGATCGACCTTTATTGTATTGATTTTAAGCCTGGTCTTTAATTCCAGCTGGGCCCAGGCTGAGGACAATTGTGCCTGTTGCGAGGACCAGCACAGGCAATTTGATTTTTGGTTGGGAAAATGGAAAGTCACCAATCCAGATGGTTCTTTTGCCGGTAAGAATGAGATCATGAAGATCCAGGATAGTTGTGTGATTCAGGAAAACTGGACCAGTGCCCAATCCGGGTATACGGGAACCAGCTATAACTTCTACAACTCCAGCACCGACCTTTGGGAGCAACTCTGGATTGACAACCAGGGGCAGAGTTTGCACATGAGCGGTAAACGCATTGCAAATAAAATGGTGTTGAAGACTGACGATCTCACCAATGAAAAAGGCCGCTCATTTTTTCATCGGATTTCATGGACCAAAAACGAAGATGGCTCTGTCAGGCAACTCTGGGAAACCGTAACCGGAACTGAGGTTACGGTAGCATTTGACGGACTTTACAAAAAGGAGGAATAACAAATCTCTTATCAGCCGGATAATAATTTAGCATGATATTTGTTACTTTAGGTGCGAAACCCATTTATATGTTTTGACCATGAGAAGAGTTGGTTTGTTGATTAGGGGTTGGGGAATCCTATTTGGTGTTTTAATATTTGTGATGAATGCCGCCACTGCTCAAATTAGAATTTCGGAAGAAATTAAACCTTCGGAAATCGTAACTACTGATAGCCATAAACTTTATTTGATCGATTTCTGGGCGACCTGGTGCGGACCGTGCATTAGTGCGAAGAAGTACCTGGAGGTGCTGCAGAAACATTATCCCGAAGAATTATACATTCTTTCACTTACCCAGGAAACACCTGATGTAGTGCGGAAATTTCTTAATAAACATAAAACAGGTTTAGCCATAGCGATCGATTATGACAAGGAGAACTTTACCAAACATGGAATAAGAAGCTTACCCAATAGCATCATGTTCTCCGGTAATGGAGAGTTGATTTGGAAAGGCCATCCTTCAGATTTGAGTAAAAGTGCAATTGAAGGGTTCCTTACGGGAACGAACGCTGAAGTGAGACGCGAAGAATTTATTGTTCTGGAGGCCTATAAAAGAGTTACAGAAAATGATTTTCGGGAACCAGTGCCCGAAAATGAAATCGAAATTACGGCAATTGAAAACGGTCCGGATATCCTGGAATTTGACACCCTTAAGGATTTTACTACCTATACGGGCAACCTGATCAGTATACTGGCGTATTTAACCGGGGTGTCTAATCAGCAGGTGCATCTATCGCCTGGGGTGAAAAACCAATTTTACAAAATAGCAGTTAAACAGGGAAGCCGTAAGGAAAAGAACCTGGTCAAGCATGTCATGAGGCAACTCAAGATAAGATATGAATACAATAGTGTAAAGGGAGAGGCATTGGTGCTTGATTCAGAGCATCCCAATCTTTGGAATACAGAGCAGATCGACTGGGGGGAAGATAATCCGAAATATCTTATAGACGATACCCAGATCCAGGCCGATAATGTAACCTTTAAGGATATGAAATACAGACTGGGGTATTTGCTGGAAATTCCGGTGATGGGAAATATCGATTCCGAAGATTCTGAACACGACTGGCAGGTGCATTACAGGTACTATCAACTGATGCAATCTGACCTGCTGGATAATTATGGCATTTCCGCAGAAAAAAAGTTAATGACCTACCCCGTTTACATCGTACAAAAAAAGGCCCCCTGAGGAGGCCTTTTTAAATCAAAGATTGAGAGTCTTAGTTGTTAATTACTCGGAATTCAGTCCTTCTGTTTCTTTGATGCTCATTTTCTGAACAATCCACTCCATTTGAACAACGATTAACCAATCTTGTTTCTCCGTACCCCTTGGCAGTCAGTCTGCTTCTGGAGATTCCTTTTGAAACCAGGTAATTCACAACTGAATTAGCACGTTGCTGTGATAATGACATATTGTAGCTGTCGTTACCTCTTGAATCGGTATGTGACATGATCTCAATGCTAACGGGCTTGTCATTAAGTATTGGTAGTAATCTTTCATCGATTACACGCTTAGATGCAGGTGTAAGTCTTGCACTAGCTAATTCATAGAAAATTGGAAGTGGAGTAGCATTTAACAATGCACAGTCTATCTCTTCCCAGCTTGTGATACCACCTTTCTTGCTCAATACCGTACGGGTAACCGTTTCTGATCTGGCAGGAACAGTTGTAGTTCGTGTTGAGGCAGGCGTATCAAGCACCTGACGCTTGATCGTAGCGTATTCCGCAGGAATCACGATCTCCTCAACTCGTGCAGGAGTCTTGATCACACGCTTTTTGTAAGTAGCGTTTTGAGGCCCTACCGGAGAGCTTGATGTAGTTGCATCGTTCGCCAATGTAGTGAAAGACACATCTGAAAATTGAGCAGGGTACTCTACAAAACATGCAACAACACAATCTTCCTTATTCGGAGAATCACATTCTTCCAATTGCTTATACTCCCATCCGGAAGTCTTTGGATAAATCTCAAATGTCCGGGTGTCGCTTCCAAAAGAAGCCGGTACTACTGAAAGATCATTGCGCCCTTCTTTTGATACATAAGGCACATCAATTGTTTCGTATGTAGCAGGAACATAGACAAATTTCTTTGAAGCCTCTTTAACAAGTACTTCTTCTGTTACAGTTCTGTAAGTTGCAGGAACTACCTCAAGAGTAGTATAAGCAGGATAAACCTGGATGGTTTCTTCAACTTCGCTGAACTCATCTTTTGTAATACATTTTACGTAACATTTTCCCGGATCGGGATTGTCTGGCAAATTTTGCGCAGACATAAAACTGATTCCTACGCATACGCACAGGAACGCTAAAATTTGTTTCATGATAAACTAATAGTTAATGGTTAATAAATTAATTTAGACCCTAATTTTGTAATGTTATTAGCATTCGAGTTAATAAGGGATAGAGGATTAACTCATTAAATAAGACCCCCTAATTTGATTAAGTCACATATATTTTCAACTTTTTTTCTGATCCTTAAGAATGGAGCGGTTTTAGCGTTGATGGTTTGCTCGGTCCTGCTCATTTGTTCCTGTGAAAATTCCAAATTGAAAGAGACCGGGATAAACGGCCAGTTCATTCAGGTTTTGGGTGTTGCTCAGGATGGCGGTTATCCACATATCAATTATGATGAAGAGTGGAAAAATTTCCTGGAGGGAAATATTTCCAGGGAACTGGTCGTAAGTCTGGGCCTCATAGACAAGGAATCAGGGCAAAGATGGTTATTCGAGGCCACGCCTGATATGCCCCGGCAACTGCATATGCTGAATTCGTCCTTGAAAAGCGAGAAGAACATCGTTGATGGTGTGTTCCTCACCCATGCACATATCGGGCATTATACCGGTCTCATGTATTTCGGACGTGAAGCCATGGGTGCCAGGGGAGTTCCTGTTTTTGCCATGCCAAAGATGAAAGATTTCCTTGAAAACAATGGTCCCTGGAGTCAGTTGGTTACATTAAAAAATATCGAGATCAATCCTATACTCGGCGATTCTGTATGTAGGCTCAACGATCAGTTGTCTGTGATCCCCTTTACAGTGCCTCACAGGGATGAATTTTCAGAGACTGTTGGTTTCAAGATCATGGGCCCCGAACGTTCGGCCTTATTTATCCCGGATATCAACAAGTGGGAATTATGGGAGCGATCGATCATTGAGGAGGTCAGGGCCGTTGATTATGCATTTCTTGATGCTACATTCTTCAAAGATGGTGAGATCAACAGACCCATGACCGAGGTGCCGCACCCCTTCATCGAAGAGACTATGAGCTTATTTCAGGATCAACCTGAAGAGGTGAGATCAAAGATCATTTTTATTCACTTTAACCATAGTAATCCCGTTCTTTGGGATAAGAGATTAGGGGATAGTTTGAATGTTCTGGGGTATCGATTTGCAAAAACTGGGGATCGCTTTCCATTATAAATGCCATATTCCTTAAAAAAGCGAATGGTTTCTTGAATTATCAGTAAATTTGTTCCTCAAAACGGTCCGAGTTTCAATGGAACGCATACAACCCTACAAGCCTAAGCACAAAGTAAGAATTGTTACAGCTGCCTCTCTTTTTGATGGCCATGATGCGGCCATAAATATCATGCGCCGAATCATTCAATCTACTGGTGTAGAGGTGATTCATCTTGGCCATGACAGAAGTGTTGAAGAGGTTGTGAATACCGCTATACAGGAAGATGCAAATGCCATTGCCATGACATCCTACCAGGGTGGTCATAACGAATACTTCAAGTACATGTATGACCTGTTAAAAGAACGTGGCGCCGGACATATCAAGATATTCGGTGGCGGTGGCGGTGTGATTCTTCCGGAGGAAATACAGGATCTGATGTCCTATGGAATAACGCGCATCTATTCTCCTGATGACGGCCGGACTATGGGATTACAAGGTATGATTAACGACCTTGTGGAACAATCGGATTATGCGATTGGTGATCAATTGAATGGCGAGTTGGACCAGCTTGATGAGAAGAACCCCAAAACCATTGCGCGATTGATATCCTCTGCCGAGAATTTCCCGGAGATCGCAACACCGGTTTTAAATGATATTCATAAGAAGAACGAGTCGTCCTCAACCCCGGTATTGGGAATAACCGGAACCGGTGGGGCCGGAAAATCATCTCTTGTTGATGAATTGGTCAGGCGTTTCCTTATCGATTTTCCTGAAAAGACGCTGGGAATTATTTCCGTTGATCCCTCGAAGCGAAAGACCGGTGGAGCGCTATTGGGAGATCGCATCCGTATGAATGCGATCAATAATTCGCGGGTGTACATGCGCAGCTTGGCAACGCGACAGTCAAACCTGGCACTTTCAAAATATGTCAATGAAGCTGTTGAAATACTAAAAGCCGCAGAGTTTGATCTAATAATTCTTGAAACTTCGGGCATTGGTCAAAGCGACACGGAGATTCTCGAACATTCCGATGTATCCCTGTATGTCATGACACCTGAATTTGGTGCTGCAACCCAATTGGAAAAGATCGATATGCTCGATTTTGCCGATCTCGTGGCCATCAATAAGTTCGATAAACGCGGTTCGAAGGATGCCCTGCGCGATGTTAGGAAGCAATACATGCGAAATCACAACCTTTGGGATGTTCCCCAGGATGAGCTTCCGGTTTATGGAACCATAGCATCCCAATTCAATGATCCCGGCATGAATACGCTTTATAAACAGGTGATGGAGGTCCTGGTTGAAAAGACGGGTGCCGACCTGGAATCCACTTTTGAGATCAGCGGGGAGATGAGTGAGAAGATCTTCGTTATACCACCTGCACGGGTCCGATATTTATCGGAAATTGCCGAGAGCAACAGGGCCTATGATGAGACGGCCAATGCACAGGTTGCGGTAGCACAGATCTTGTTTGGCATTTACAAAACCCTGGGTTCGGTTTGTGGCAATACCCCTGAACTGACAGAACATGGGGTTGATGATGCCGCAATCGAATATCCTGAGGCCGAAGAGGAGAAAACTTTTATCGATTTGCTTCTGAAGGAATTCGGACGCGTGAAAATGGATCTTGATCCATACAACTGGGAGATCATTCGCTCTTGGAAAAACAAGGTTGATCGTTATAAAGAACCAATATATGCCTTCAACGTAAGAGGAAAGGAGATAAAAATTGAAACGCATACCGAATCCCTTTCGCATTCTATGATACCCAAAGTGGCGCTACCCAAGTATGAAGGTTGGGGAGACCTGCTGAAATGGATCCTACAGGAGAATGTGCCCGGTGAATTTCCCTATACATCCGGTTTATATCCCTTCAAAAGAACAGGAGAGGATCCCACACGCATGTTCGCAGGCGAGGGCGGACCGGAACGCACAAACAGGCGCTTCCACTATGTGAGCCTCGATATGCCTGCCAAACGGCTTTCAACAGCCTTCGACAGTGTTACCCTCTATGGAAATGACCCGGATTACAGGCCCGATATTTATGGAAAAATAGGAAACGCGGGCGTGAGTATTTGTTGCCTGGATGATGCCAAGAAACTGTACTCAGGCTTCAACCTGGCCGATCCCATGACCTCTGTGAGCATGACCATCAATGGACCGGCACCTATGTTGCTGGGCTACTTCATGAACGCAGCCATCGATCAGCAATGTGAACTCCATATCAGGGAGCAAGGCTTAGTTGAAGAAGTGGAAAAAAAGATCACGGCTATTTATAAAGAAAGGGGAGTGAATAGGCCAAAATATCAAGGAGAACTGCCTGAAGGTAACGACGGACTCGGATTAATGCTCCTGGGTGTAACCGGTGACCAGGTACTACCCAAGGAGGTATACCAAGAAATAAAAGCCAGGACGATCGCGCAGGTTAGGGGTACGGTTCAGGCCGATATACTGAAAGAGGACCAGGCTCAGAATACCTGTATTTTCTCTACTGAATTCGCCTTAAGGCTCATGGGTGATGTCCAGGAATATTTTATTCAGAGTGAGATACGGAATTTCTATTCGGTCTCGATTTCGGGATATCACATAGCCGAGGCGGGAGCAAACCCTATTACTCAACTGGCCCTGACACTGGCAAACGGTTTCACCTACGTGGAGTACTACCTGTCGAGAGGTATGGACATCGATAAATTCGGTCCCAATCTGTCCTTCTTCTTCTCAAACGGCATAGATCCTGAATATGCGGTGATCGGGCGTGTGGCCCGGCGCATCTGGGCGAAAGCCATGAAGCATAAATATGGAGCCAATGAGCGCGCACAGATGCTGAAATATCACATACAGACGTCCGGGCGAAGTTTGCACGCCCAGGAGATCGACTTCAACGATATCAGAACAACCCTTCAGGCCTTATACGCTATTTACGATAATTGCAACTCCCTGCATACCAATGCCTATGATGAAGCGATCACGACTCCTACCGAGGAGTCGGTGCGCCGGGCCATGGCCATACAGTTGATCATCAACAAAGAACTCGGACTGGCTAAAAACGAAAACCCCTTGCAGGGGTCGTTCATAATTGAAGAGCTTACCGACCTGGTGGAAGAGGCAGTTCTAACGGAATTCGATCGTATTACCGAACGCGGCGGTGTTCTGGGCGCTATGGAAACCATGTACCAGCGCTCGAAGATCCAGGAGGAAAGCCTCTACTATGAGACTTTGAAACATACGGGTGAATTTCCTATAATCGGGGTCAATACCTTCCTGAGCAGCAAGGGATCACCAACCATAATTCCTGCGGAGGTCATACGAGCCACCACAGAAGAAAAAGAAGTGCAGATCGAAACGCTTAAAAATCTGCATGCGGCTCATGATACCGATGAGCTGTTGCGAGATCTTCAGAATACGGCCATTAACAATCAGAATATTTTTAAGTCGCTGATGGAAGTCTGTAAGTATTGCTCTCTGGGGCAGATTACAAAAGCCCTTTTCGAAGTGGGAGGGCAGTACAGACGAAATATGTAAGCAGGATTCCAATTTTGAAAAGCTTGCGCCTTCAAAATTGTGAATATCGCTTACCCTGAACTTTATCCTGAGTGCAGTCCAAGGGTTGTTTCAGGGTGAAACTTTATCAGAGTACATTAGTCGAGGGATCTTTAAAATATACCCAGACTTCTTATTTCCAGTGGTTCGTAAAGTATTTCCTTCAATTAAAAGTAATTTCCTAATTTTAAAGAAACCAACTGAATGAATTGGAATAACTATTGGCGTGAGTTGCAAAGACGTAATGTCATCAAGTCGGCTGTGGCTTATTTGGTTGTGGCATGGGTCTTACTTCAGGTGTTCTCACTTTTATTGCCTATTCTCAATGCCCCGGAATGGATATTAAAAACCATCACTTTAATTTTAGCCATTGGTTTGCCAATTTGGATCATAATTTCCTGGATCTATGATATTACCCCAAAAGGCATAGAGAAAACGGCTAGCGAATCAGGAACTCAATTAGCGAATCAGGCTACAAATAAACGCCTCAATGCTTTTATTATAGTGAGTTTGTCAATTGCCGTTATCATATTAACCTTAAATCTCTCCTTTTTTTCTACCGACAGCAATAAAGAATATTCCATTGCTATAATGCCTTTTAAGAATATTCAGGTTGATGAAAACTATAGTTGGTTAAGTCCAAATTTCACTCAAAGTGTTAACTCATACCTTTCGAAGGTTAAAAAATTAAAGGTTACCGATTCTTATTCATCAAGTAAGTATAATGATGATGATAAAACCAATATCGAAATTGGCAATGCGTTGGATGTCACCTATATTGTAAGAGCCTCTATCACCCAACTCCAAAATAAACTAAGTATTACGGTTCAATTGATTAATACGAATTCTAATAAAGTTGAATGGTCTCAACAATATAACGAAATCATTGAAGAAGATCCTTTAAAGTTACAGCAAGAAGTTGCTCAAAAAATTGTAGCCCATTTAAAAGTTGTTTTAAGTCCTGAAGACAAGAATGCCTTGAAAACCCTTTTAACCGATAACCAGGAGGCAAGTATTTATTTTACAGAAGGGAAAAGAATAGCAGATAAAAGAACACCCAAAACTATGGACTCCATTATTACTTTAAGCGCTCAAATGTTTCAAAAAGCGATTGATCTTGATCCGAATTTTGCCGATGCTTATGCCGAATTGGCTTTTGTTATGAGATTGATGCATGAGGATCATGCGATATTTAAAAATTCAGAGAAATTAGAAAAAATTAATTCTTTGTTACAAAGATCTCTGGAGATTAATCCAAATACTCCGCGTGCATATACTACATTAGGTATGATGCAAATGTCAATTTATGAAGATTTGGAAAAAGCCAAAGCATTTTACGAGAAAGCACTTGCAATCAAGCCGAATGATGCAACTACCCATCATTATTATGCATTGTATTATCGCGATAAACCGGACCCTGATTATTCTGAAGAACTCAAGCATATAAAAATAGCCTATAGATTAAATCCTTTTTCGGCACCCATAAATGCGATTATGGTTATTAATTTACTTCGAAATGAACAAATTACAGAGG
>JABDPL010000261.1 GCA_013042825.1 Flavobacteriaceae bacterium
CCTTAAAGGAAGGTGTTTCATACCTGGGTACAAGTGCAGGTAGCAATATTGCCGGACTAACCATTGGAACAACAAACGATATGCCCATAGTGTATCCACCGAGTTTTGAGGCACTGGGATTGGTAGATTTTAATATCAATCCGCATTATCTCGATCCAATGCCCGATAGCAAACATATGGGTGAAACCAGGGAAACGCGTATCAAGGAATTCCATGTTTATAATTCCATTCCTGTTATCGGATTAAGAGAGGGCAGCTTTTTGCGGGTTAAAAACGATGAGGTCAAACTGGAAGGACCACATATGGCCCGCTTATTCTACCCAGATCGTGAACCGGTTGAGGTTCCGTCGGGCTCATCGATATCCTAATTGCAAGTGATTTAGCCCTGCAATTAGGCAGATTACAGAGACAACATATCAAAACCTGTTCGTATCCATTCGGGTTCAATGTAATTGGCATTAAATTTGCTAAATTGTATTCTTGAAGAGTAATATTAGCTCTTGTCCTGTATATGAAACGCCGTGAATTCTTAACGTTAACAACCTCAGGGACTATGGTTCTTTCATTTTTTCCGCTTGAATTGTTTGCTAAAAATGATCCTATCAGTTACGACGAATTGATCGGGAAGGGAACTCCAAACCTTCAGGGCAATGGTTACAAACTCAGGACCGAGGTGAACGATGCATTCCTTTCTATGGTAAAGGAAGCAAAGACGTCAGGAATCGATATTCGTTGTGTTTCCGGTTACCGGAGTTTTAATCGCCAGAAGGCCATTTGGGAGAGAAAATATAGAAAATACCGGGCAGACGGCCTGAAACCTGAAAAAGCCATTCGAAAGATCATTGAGTACTCTACAATACCGGGAACATCCCGTCACCATTGGGGCACCGATTTAGACTTAGTTGACGGCAACTTTATAGATACACCAAACCTGCTTTCCGAATCGAATTTTGAGAAAGGGAAACCCTTCCATAAATTGAAACTCTGGCTTGATGAAAATGCCGGTAATTATGGTTTTTACGAGGTTTATACAAATGATCCTGAACGCAAAGGATTTAAATATGAACCCTGGCACTTCAGCTATAAGGCTCTGGCCGTTGATTACCTCAAACAATACAAAAAATTGGATGTTTTATCGATTCTTCAGTCGGAAGAAGTCAAAGGCTCAAACCACTTCACAGCTGCTTTTATTTCAGAATATATCGAGCAAAATATTCTGTATATCAACCCGGAACTATTACCCTGATTATTTGTATTTTAGAATCCTGATACATTAACCATGAGAAGAGGAAATAGCAAGATTAAACTTTTGATAGGAGCGGGAATTATCCTGTTTGCAGTGATCAAATATTGCTCCAGTGCAGAGGTTAACCCTTATACGGGTGAAAAACAGCATATCGCATTGTCTGAAGAACAAGAAATTGCCCTAGGTATTCAGGTGGCCCCTCAAATGGCCCAACAACATGGCGGATTATATCCAGATGAAAGATACCAGGCTTTTGTCGACCAGGTGGGTCAGCGTCTCGTAAACAGTAGCATTGCCCGTGAGACCAATTACAAATACGATTTTCATCTACTGGCAGACGAGCAAACCATCAATGCCTTTGCGTTGCCCGGCGGACAGATATTCATCACCTATGCCCTATTTTCCAAACTTGAAAACGAAGACCAATTGGCCGGAGTTCTCGGCCATGAAATCGGTCATGTAATAGGAAGACATTCTGCTGAAAGAATGGCGAAGCAAGGCCTTACTCAGGGTATTTTGAGCGGTGTTGCCGTTGGAATTGATCCGAATACGGCACAAGGTGCAGCTGCCATCGCACAAATGCTGAATATGCAATATGGACGGGACGATGAACTTCAAAGTGATGACCTGGGTGTTAAATTTATGCTGCGAGCCGGCTATAATGCAGAAGAGATGATTGGTGTAATGGAGATCCTGAAAGCAGCAGCAGGCCCGAATCGTGTTCCAGAACGCATGAGCACCCATCCCGATCCGGAGAATAGAATGGAAAAAATACGCGAAGCTATTGAAAAATACAGGAACCTGTAAGCAAGTGTTTTTTTGATATGGAATCCTGCTCCCTGAGCAGGATTTTGTTTTTATCTTTGAAAAGAAATTAAAACCATGAATAAAAAAGTTATACTGATGATCTTAGATGGCTGGGGAAAGTCTCCGGATCCGGAGGTTTCAGCCATAGATCACGCCAATACTCCCTTTATTGACAGCCTTTATGATAAATATCCCGACGCCGCTTTAAGAACCGACGGATTGCATGTTGGACTACCGGAGGGTCAGATGGGAAATAGTGAAGTGGGGCACATGAACCTGGGGGCCGGACGAATAGTTTATCAGGACCTCGTTAAGATCAATCTTGCTGTTAAGAATGGTACCCTCAAATCTGAACCTGTGTTAAAAAATGCCTTTCAATATGCCAGGGAGAATAATTCCGCTGTTCATTTTATGGGATTATTAAGCGATGGTGGCGTCCACTCACATATCGACCATCTGCTCGGACTTCTTTCTGCCGCTGATGAGGAAGGACTGGAAAAGGTATATGTGCATGCTTTTACCGATGGACGGGACGTGGATCCCAAATCCGGCTACGGTTTTATCTCTGATCTTGAAGATCATATGAAAACGACCACCGGTCAACTGGCAACAGTCACCGGGAGATACTACGCCATGGATCGCGATAAACGCTGGGAACGGGTCAAACTGGCATATGATGCTATAGTCAACGGTGTTGGGGTTCAAACCAATGATGCCTTAAAGGCGGTACGCTCGAGTTATGAAGAGGATGTTACCGATGAATTTATCAAACCAATTGTTTTGATAAATGGCGAAGATCAGCCAAGAACGACTTTGCAAAATGGAGATGTGGTGATTTTCTTTAACTTCAGAACAGACCGCGGACGTCAGTTGACCGAGGCGTTCACCCAGACAGATTTTCATGAATACAATATGCATAAATTGGACCTGCATTATGTGACCATGACCAATTACGATGATAATTTCGAAGGTATTCATGTTATCTATGAAAAAGAGAATCTAAACGACACCCTGGGAGAGATACTGGAAAAGCATGGTAAAAAACAGATCAGGATTGCGGAAACAGAGAAATATCCTCATGTCACATTCTTCTTTTCAGGGGGACGGGAAGCACCCTTTCCGAATGAAAAAAGAATTCTTAAGAATTCACCCAAGGTAGCTACTTACGACCTCAAACCCGAGATGAGTGCATTTGAAGTGACCGAAGACCTTGTTGCTGAACTGAATAAAGGCGAAGTCGATTTTGTTTGCCTGAATTTTGCCAATGGTGATATGGTCGGACATACGGGGGTAATGGAAGCCGCTATAAAGGCCTGTGAGGCAGTTGACAGCTGCGTCAAGAAAGTTATTACCGCGGCCTTAGATAATGGCTACTCAACCATTCTTATTGCCGATCACGGTAATTGCGATACCATGTACAATCCCGATGGGAGTCCACACACAGCACACACGACCAATCCTGTTCCGGTAATTGTGATAGATCCTGATATCGAGTCGGTTAAGGATGGAATCCTGGGTGATATCGCACCGACAATATTAAAAATGATGGGCATTGAAAAGCCGGAAGCCATGACCAGAAACTCACTTGTTTAACCTATATTGCCGTTGATGGATCTTTATAATACCTTGACCATAGCAGTTGATTTTGATGGAACGATCGTTGAGAACGCCTATCCCAGGATCGGGAAACCCAGGTTATTCGCTTTCGAAACCCTAAAGAAACTCACTGAAGACGGGCACAGGTTGATCTTGTGGACTTACCGCCATGGAGACCGCTTAAAAGAAGCCGTAGATTTCTGTAAAGCTAACGGAATAGAATTTTATTCGATCAATAAAAGTTTCCCAGAAGAAGTCTTCGATGGTACACAGAGCAGGAAAATCCTTGCAGATCTGTTTATCGACGACAGGAATATCGGCGGTGTATATGGTTGGGGTGAGGTTTATCAAATGCTCACCAATGCAGAACCGCCTGCGAAATCAAAGCAGCGAAAAGGCCTGTTCAGGCTGTTCCGTTAAGCCTATCCTCATCTACAATCTCATTAATAAGTATCTTTGCCATTATTTTCAAATACCATGATCATTCCGAAGACCAGAGAAGAAATTGAGTTGATGCGTGAAAGCGCGATGATCGTATCAAAAACCCTTGGTATGCTCGCTTCAGAGGTAAAACCGGGTATCACTACTTTAGAATTAGATCAAATGGCCGAGGATTTTATCCGATCTCATGATGCGGTACCAGGATTCCTGGGATTATATGATTTCCCGAATACCCTTTGTATGAGTCCGAATGACCAGGTCGTACACGGATTTCCGAATAAGGAACCTCTAAAGGAAGGCGATATAATCTCAATTGACTGTGGTGTGTTAAAAAACGGATTCTATGGTGATCACGCCTATACCTTCGCTGTGGGGGAAATAACCCCTGAGGTTGAGAAATTGCTGAAGGTCACTAAGGAATCCTTATACATAGGAATACGGGAATTTAAAAAAGGCAAACGTGTTGGTGATGTCGGCTATGCCATTCAGAATTTTTGTGAATCTCATGGCTATGGGGTGGTCAGGGAACTGGTAGGGCACGGTATTGGACGAAAGATGCATGAGGATCCGGAAATGCCGAATTACGGTCGACGCGGACGAGGCAAGAAATTCATCGAAGGCATGGTGGTAGCCATCGAACCCATGATCAATATGGGGACCAGGCAAATCAGGCAACACACCGACGGCTGGACTATCACCACCTTAGATAATAAACCCAGTGCCCATTTTGAACATAATGTAGCCCTTATTGATGGCAAACCCGAACTTTTATCGACTTTCGCTTATATTTATGAAGCCCTCGGTATTGAAAGTGAGGAAGAAAATGAATTCAGGAGGGAAGCTCTAGTGCTTTAAGTACGAGAATTTTGAAATCGATCTTTAAAACCATTTTAAATGTTTTTCCAAGGCCCATGCTTATACGCATGAGTTGCCTGGTCAAGCCACTAACCATGTGGGCACTTAAAGGGGACCGCTATACCGATCCGTTGGACGGAAGGTCATTC
>JABDPL010000268.1 GCA_013042825.1 Flavobacteriaceae bacterium
CCAGGATGCCATGCATACCGATGAAATCAATCTTTTTCATTCGCGGATTTCATTTGCGCTCAATACCAAAATAATCGACCCTAAAAGCTGTATAGAGGAGGTTATCCGATATTTCCACAAGCATAAAGACAATATTTCCATATCCCAGGTTGAGGGTTTTGTCAGGCAGATCCTGGGTTGGCGTGAATATATGTATGGCATGTACTGGCACATGATGCCCAGGTACAAAGAATTGAACGCATTAAATCACCACAATAAACTTCCTGAGTTTTACTGGACAGGCGAGACAAAGATGAACTGCCTGAGCCATGCGATCAATAATTCATTAGATCATGCACATGCACATCACATACAGCGGCTTATGGTATTGGGTAATTTCGCTCTTCTGAATCAAACACATCCTGATGAGGTTGACAGCTGGTTCCTGAGTGTTTATGCCGATGCACTGGAATGGGTTCAAATCACCAACACCCGCGGTATGAGCCAGTTTGCCGACGGAGGAAAGATCGCTACCAAACCGTATATCTCGTCGGCTAATTATATCAATAAAATGAGTAATTACTGTTCCGGTTGCCAGTATGATTTAAAATCAAGAACCTCGGAAAACGCCTGTCCGTTTAATAGCCTGTACTGGAATTTCCTCGATGATCACCGGGACAAACTCGGGGATAATCACAGAATGAGAATGATCTACAGCTTACTCGATCGCATCCCGAGGGACGAACTGATGAAAATAAAGGAACGTGCCCAAAAAATCATAATGAACCCCGATGACTATTGAAAAACCTGAAATACAGGTCGTATGGCTCAAACGAGATCTGCGGCTGGATGATAACGAAGCTGTGAGCAATTCCTTGAATTCGGGTAAACGCGTACTCTTGCTCTATGTTTTTGAGAATTTGCTGCTCGATGACCCGCACTACAGTGAACGGCACTGGAATTTTGTGAGGGAATCGATCAGCGATATCAACGAACGATTGAAACCCCATGATTCGAAGGTCCTGTCCGTGCGATCGGAAATCATCCAGGCCTTTAACCAGATTCAGTCCCTTTACGCAATAGATACCGTTTATTCCCACCAGGAGACCGGGATAGAGGTCACCTTTGAACGTGATAAACGCTTTAAGCGGTTCACCCGTAACAATACGTTTGATTGGATTGAAAACATCAATAATGGGGTGCGACGCGGATTGAAAAACCGCGAGCAGTGGTTTGAATACTGGAATGCATATATGCGCTCGCCAAAATTTGAATTCACACCATCAGAAGGCCAGCTACTCACTTTGGAAGAGATCGAGGCGATGGAGCAGTTGTTCACGCTTGAAGACCTCAATACCGCAGATATTTCATCCTTTCAGAAAGGTGGTCGAACCATGGCCTGGCGTTATGCCAATTCTTTTTTTGAAACCCGGCACCAGGAATATATGTACAACATATCAAAGCCTGAGGCCTCAAGGGAAAGCAACAGCAGACTTTCCCCCTACCTCGCCTGGGGTAATGTTTCCGTCAGGGAAATATTCCAGCGGGCAAAAGACGTTAAGGCCCAGGTTAAAAACAAAAGGCATTTGAGTGCTTTCATTTCGCGTTTGCGTTGGCAGGCCCATTTCATTCAGAAGTTTGAAATGGAGCATATCATGGAAAAGGCCAGTGTGAATAAAGGCTATCATGTCCTGAAAAAACCCATTTCAGAGGAATATCAAAAGGCCTGGAAGACCGGTATGACCGGATTTCCACTGGTCGATGCCAGCATGCGATGCCTGATTCAGACCGGATATGTAAATTTCAGGATGCGGGCACTTCTGGTATCGTTCTTCACACATATCCTCTGGCAACCCTGGCAGGACGCCTCACAACATTTGTCAAAGATATTCCTGGATTTTGAGCCGGGTATTCACTTCCCGCAATTGCAAATGCAGGCCGGGGAAACAGGTATCAACAACCTGCGCATCTATAATCCTATCAAAAACGCGAAAGAGCACGACCCCGATGCCCTCTTTATAAAAAAATGGGTGCCGGAACTTGCAAAACTCGATCTGCGGTTTGTTCACGAACCCTATTTATTGACACCCCTGGAAGAACAACTCTATAACTTCAAACTCGGCGTTGATTATCCGAAACCGATCGTGGACATCAATGCCAACAGAAAGCGTGCCAGCGATATTCTCTGGAAAATGAAAATCGATCCGGTGGTGAAAGAAGAAAATCGAAGAATCCTATCCAAACATACGCTGTCAAATCGTAACCGGATGCTTCGGGATGACGACTAATACCGGGCATTTCCTTAAAATGTTAATGTTTGTTTAATATATTAAAACAAAGGTTAAACATTTTGTATTTTTGAGTGCTTTGGTATTAGAAACGACATATACGAATTCAGAACACGATCAAATGATCAACGACCTTGTTGGCAAACCCTACGGTTTTTATGATCGTATCAAAAAAAGGGGTATAGGCTCGAAACGGATGATCGTCGATGAAGTTAGTCCGAATATGTCTCAATACCTGAACACGGTCGACGACTTGAATTATGCCAATATAGAGTTGCGACCCGGAGGCATCCTAATCCGGATAAACAAAGGTCTCAAAAATTTCACCTGGATCATTCCCTATTATCATTTGGTCATGTATAAGACCAATGGAGCGAGTATTCATGCTCAGGGGAAATACATCCGCTTTCGGGAGAATCGGACATTTAAGGAGAATAAAGGCTTCTTCGGTAAAATGCTCGATGAAAAAATCGAACACGATGCGCAGTATGACTTTTATTAATAATACCGTACTCCCTGATCATGATATCGACAGGGTAATCGAAATGGCCTGGGAAGACCGTACGCCTTTTGAAGCTATTGAATTCCAGTTCGGACTCGATGAACAGGATGTTATTGAGCTCATGCGCAGGGAGATAAAGCCTAAAAGTTTCCGCATGTGGAGAAAACGTGTTCAGGGGCGAAAGACCAAGCACAGTAAATTAAGATTAAATACGATCGGGCGATTTAAATGCAGCCGACAGCGATCGATTACGAATAATAAAATATCAAAACGATAATCCATTGGCTTAAGATTTTTAGGCCGCAAAAATTGCAATTATGAAAAACGACACACTTGCTATAAAAAAACAAGACAGAAGCCAATTAAACGGATTCAGCTTCAATGAGATCGGAGACGATCATTTATTCACCAGCCTGGACACACCCATGAAGGAAAACGCCTTCGATATGAGCGATTCTGAAAAGAAAGAACGAATCGAAATTCTTTTTGCCGAGATCATGGATGTGTTGGGCTTAGATCTTACAGACGATTCATTGCGTGGTACACCGAAACGCGTGGCTAAAATGTATATTGAGGAGATCTTCTCCGGACTCGATCCAAAAAACAAGCCGAAAGTGGCCCTATTCGACAACAAATACCAGTACAATCAAATGCTTGTTGAAAAGAACATCACCTTTTACTCTAACTGCGAGCATCATTTTGTTCCGATCATTGGAAAAGCCCATGTGGCATATATTTCCTCAGGAAAAGTGATAGGGCTTTCAAAACTAAACCGTATTGTTCAGTACTATGCAAAACGACCACAGGTTCAGGAGCGATTGACCAATCAGATCGCCGAAGAATTGAAGGCTATACTAGATACTGAGGATGTTGCTGTGATCATCGACGCAAAACACTTGTGTGTTTCATCACGAGGCGTAAAGGATGATACATCATCAACGGTAACCTCTTATTATGGAGGCAAGTTTAATTCAACTTCGAAAATAAGTGAACTTCAAAACTATATAAACCAATAAGCTATGGAATTAGTCAAAATTGCTACTGAATTTGAACAACGTAAACATGTTTATCGAACAACAAGCGAGCGTATTCTTGCTTCTCGCCAAGTAAAGGACCTGATTCTTGGTATTAACGAAATTTATAAAGAGAGTAAAGATCAGGAACTCATGGACCTCATGAAACGCTTGACTGTGATTAAACAAAAAATTGAAAAACGATTAAAAGGGCGTCCCTTAGCGGCCTAAACCAGATGGAAAGAACCATAATAATTATCGGAGGAAGTAAAGGCATTGGTAAAGCGATAGTGCAGAGTTTTCCCAACGACCGCATCATAAATATTTCACGAACAAAGCCGGAATATGAACACCATAATCTGGAACACCACAGCTGTGATGTTCTGAGCGATTCACTACCCGAGATCGACAAAGCAGATGCACTGGTATATTGTCCGGGAAGTATCAACCTCAAGCCCATCAATCGCCTGAGCGTAGACGATTTCAGAAATGATTATGAGATCAATGTTCTTGGCGCCGTAAAGGCGATTCAAAACTATCTGCCGGCATTGAAGAATGGTTCGAAGCCATCAATTCTATTATTCAGCACTGTGGCCTGTAAATTAGGTATGCCTTTCCATGCCAGTATCGCAGCAGCGAAATCTGGCGTGGAGGGCTTAGTGCGATCCCTGGCCGCTGAACTGGCACCAACCGTAAGGGTAAATGCCATTGCGCCAACGGTTACCGATACCGACCTGGCATCGAAATTACTGCGGAATGAACGGAGCATCGAAGCCATGAAGGACAGGCACCCGTTGAAAAATTTTCTCCATCCAGAAGAAGTAGCTGGGATGGCGAATTACCTGATCTCTGACAAAGCCCGAAGTATGTCAGGCCAGATTTTCGAAATGGATTGTGGAATCGTAAGTCTGAAGTTATAGGAATATGAATCCCATCAAAACATTTTTTAAAACATTGGCGGTCAATCCTTCGACTGATGATATGCTGGAGGAGCAATCGTTATACGATATTGAATTAAACGCGATTAATGGCAACAGCATTACACTTGCTGATTTTAAAGGCCGTCATGTGCTTTTTGTCAATGTCGCATCAAAATGCGGTTTTACACCACAGTACAAGGAACTTCAGAAGTTACATGAAGAATATAAAGACCGATTGGTCGTTATCGGATTACCCTGCAACCAATTCGGAAACCAGGAGCCCGGGGACGGCGACCAGATTCAATCGTTTTGCGAGATGAATTATGGTGTGGATTTCCTGCTTACTGAAAAGGTCGATGTCAAAGGCAGGAATCAACATCCTTTGTATCGCTGGCTTACCACGGCCGCCCTTAACGGCAGAAAAAGTTCGAATGTTAAGTGGAACTTTCAAAAATACCTTGTGGATGGTGAAGGAAAACTAGTAGACTATTATTATTCCATGACCTCACCCATGAGTAAGAAAATAACTAAACACCTAAACTGATTAAAATGGGTTTATTCAAGAAACGATCGAAGGCTGAAAATCTTCAGAAACGATACGAAAAGCTGATGAGCGAGTGGCATAAACTGTCTACTGTTAACCGGTCGGCTAGCGACGCCAAGTACGAGGAAGCTCAAAAGGTCCTGGAGCAAATAGAAACGCTTCAGAAATAGTTCGATGAATCGGGTTGCCCTCCTTATTTTTTTCCTGGTCGTAAACTTCGGTGGTCTGGCAATCGGGAGCTGGCTAATGAATAGCGGACCGGGTTCAAGCTGGTATCTGGAACTCAATAAAGCCCCCTGGACCCCGCCCGGATGGGTTTTTGGCGTGGCATGGACCCTCATTATGATCTGCTTTTCGATCTACCTGGCCTTTTTATTTTCAAAGGAAAAGTCAACTGAAAAACGCTGGATATTTATCCTGGCCCTGATTTTTAACGTCAGTTGGAATTATATCTTTTTTAATCAACAGTTAACCGCCTGGGCACTGGTGAATATCATAATCCTTACGGTATTGATCTTTTATTTCTTTTTCAGGTTCAATACCGATAAGTTAAGGATTTACCGATTGCTGCTGCTGCCCTACATGATATGGCTATGCCTGGCAACAAGCCTCAATGCCTATATCGTATTCAATAATTAACATGAAAATATACACCCTTCATAAAAAACAAAATCTGCCGATTAGCGTAGAAACAGCCTGGGACTTTCTCTCAGATCCTGCGAACTTAAAGACAATAACACCCGATTACATGGGCTTTAATATTCTCTCAGGTGCAGACAGGCCCATGTTCCCGGGGCAGATCATTCAGTACATCGTGACACCCGTAATGGGAATAAAAACCAAATGGGTAACCGAGATCACACATGTTAAGGACAAGGAATATTTCGTTGACGAACAACGTTTTGGCCCATATGCGTTATGGCATCATAAGCATTTTATCAAGGCGATTCCCGCTGGTGTTGAAATGGAGGATATCATCGATTACAAAATACCTTTCGGATGGTTGGGCCAGCTGCTTCAACCCATAATGGTAGCGCCCAAACTCGAAGAGATTTTTGAATACAGGCGAAAGAAATTAGAAGATTTATTCGGAACTTACGAGGTATGACGGAATGTTCCATATTCTGGTTTCGACGTGACCTGCGTTTAAGAGACAACCACGGCCTGTATAAAGCTTTAAGTGATAAACAGGCGGTGCTTCCGCTATTTATTTTTGATTCTGAAATCCTCGAAAAACTACCTGAGCAGGATGCCAGGGTCGATTTTATCTATGATACCCTCCAAGCCATGCATGAGCGGCTTAAAAACGATTATGATAGTGGTATTGAAATTCGATACGGAAAACCCGAAGATATCTTTACCGATCTGATCAAAAAATATTCTGTTGAAGCCGTTTATACAAATCACGATTATGAACCTTATGCCCGGGAAAGAGATGAACAGATCGGGACTTTACTCTCTGAACATGATATTCCCTTTAATACCTTCAAAGACCAGGTCATTTTTGAAAAGGATGAAGTCGTAAAATCCGATGGCAAGCCCTATGTGGTTTATACACCCTATATGCGACGATGGTTTGAGCACTTTAAAACTGAAGGGGTTTCTGATTTTCCTTCGGAAAACCATTTAACAAATACCCTAAAGCAGGATCATTTCAGCGAAGTTTCCCATGGGCAGATGGG
>JABDPL010000274.1 GCA_013042825.1 Flavobacteriaceae bacterium
GAAAAGAGCGCTCCCCTTCATGCCATTGAGCAGTTCGAGGGATTCTTCCGCAGTTAAATATCCTGAACTCAATGCAGCAACCTGGCCTTCGAGCATCACTGGCAAATACGAAATCGATATCTCATCATCATTCTCAACGGTCATTAAATTATATGCATGGTACAAATCATCTTCCCGTTTATTGGCTCTTATGGTATGTTCCAGGAATCGATTTGATACTTCGATGAAATCCAATATTTCAGTCTGGTTAATAGCCATTTTGGTATTGGAGAATCCGTTTGCATAAATACTCGTCCTGTAATCGTTGCCCGCAAGTCCGAGTTGATCCAGAATGGACTTTCTGTCCTTGTCTGAAATCTCCCCATCTAAGCGTCCTGCATTTAAGTCGAAGGTATGATGTACATGTTTGAAGAATTTAACCAGTTCCTCGGAAACTAAGAATTCACCTTCCGTGTCAGCTACAATTTGCTTTAGGAAAACCATAAAACGCCTCAGGTAATAAAGCGTCACCATAGATACCCCATTACCTACCAGGGCATTGTTGGCATCATTCCATTCCGGTCTTTGGGTATTCATCCAGATTCCGGCCTCCGGTATAAAATTGGAGAGTTTGGCCAGGGGTGTGACCAACAGCTTCTCCATTAGGTTGGCCTTATAAATAAAACCCTCTCTATCTTTGATCAGGGCTCCATCGGCACCAAGTCTTTCTTTGGCCTCCATCAATTCATCATGCAATTCATTGTCAAATTCGATGGTGTCCTTCGGATTGTTTAATATATCTCTATAGGGCTTTATCTTATAGGGGACATTGGCATAAACAAAGATCTCCTCTCCAAGATAGGTGCCCAGTTTATTCGGGTAATGGTCTTCGATGAATTCAAGAAACTTCAACAAATAGATGATTTGATGGTCACCCCAGTATCCGATGTATGACCATGGGTCATCCTCTTCTATGATCTCCCAGTCAAATCCGTCTTTAGTTACACGATATGGATTATAGCCCTCAAAAGTCGATGCATTAACGAACTTATGGATCATACTGTCTATAAATGCTGGAAAGGAATGAGCCAATGCCTCCCAATTCTGAAATATATCTCGCCAATTCCCTTCATAATCAAGGATTTTGGAGCCATCCTTTTCATCGACCATATTGATTGAAAACCTGTTCCATGGCCGGCTGGGATCTCCGTGCCGCCTGCTGAATTTCAGAGGAAGGTATTCGTGACCCAAACGCTTGAAGCGGGCATCGTCATCACTTTGTACCAATTCCATCAAATGGCCATGTGTGAATTGATCGGGTAAAGCCATTAACATCTCCTTCTTCGAATGGAACAAGTCTTTATTTGCTTTTGAGATGTACGCAATAAAGTCATCTCTCTCGATGTTATAATTGTCATCGAAGATGCCACCTCTCATTATATTGAAAAGCGTATTCGAAAAATGTCGCAGGTTTTTCAGTCGGTCGGCTGTGAGCTGAAGTCCATCTGCCGAAGCGTTCAACTTCAACAATCCCTCTGATCCTTGTTCAATACTATTAATAATGTTTGCAGATAAGTGATCATCTGTTTTGATCGATTGCCTGATTTCCTGTATATCTGAAATAGACTGGTTAACGTTTGTGACCAACAACCAGGATCGGATTTCACCGGAGTCCATAGTGAATTTGGAATGTACGAAATAGGCGCCTTTCTCTGCCTTTACATCATGTTCCTGTTCAATAGCTTCTCCTCTTCGGAATTGATCAAGCTGTTGCGATGACAAAAGATATTTGGTGTTTTCCAGGCCTACAGACCAGGCCAAATTAGCCTTCAAAGCTTCACTTGGTTCTGCCTTATCCACAATTATTGCGCTCAATGCAAAAATCCCGATTCCAACATCCTCTATCAACTCATGACGTTTATAGGCATCAACGAGGTTTGATGTATTGTTCTGGGTATAGGTTTGAACACCATAAGGGAGAATGTTTTGTAATCCATCTAATAGCGTTAGCTCTGCAGCCTGATCGCCGTGATTCTCGAGTGTGGATCTCTTCACAAAACCGAATTCATCACTCGAATTCCACTGATACCTGAAGCTTAGTTCCAGATCATGGTTGATCTCTTCAAAAATCACCTTATTTCCTACGGTGTTCTTATATAAATTCCTTGTAGTTTTATACAGCCCGGCATATTTATCGGAGAAAGGCTCCCATAACAATATCCTGTCCTCTTTATGCAGTTGAATGAGGGTTTTACTACCGGTAATCTCAGCTGATTCGGTGA
Source organism: Flavobacteriaceae bacterium (assembly GCA_013042825.1). Lineage (GTDB taxonomy): Bacteria > Bacteroidota > Bacteroidia > Flavobacteriales > Flavobacteriaceae > SHLJ01. The sequence continues at coordinate 2,262 of JABDPL010000274.1, forward strand.
TCTTATCATCGGTGTAATAAGGGAAGATGGAAAAATCACTATTCTTTCTTCCGGCAGACAAACCTCCATTGCTCGAAATGAACATCCAGTGATCGGAATCACTGACGATGCTCATAAAAAAGGGCCTCATGGCATCGCAATTCGAAATTTTATAATAGGATTCATTATCAAACCGAATCAATTCTCCCTTTACTTCTTTCTTCTCGAAAAGGGCTTTTTCATCTCCAACATATATGGGCTTCTGGCTCATAGATCAATAACTTTATAAGGTGTTTTTATTTATTTTTTAGTGTCGTATTAATATTTCCTCTAGTTCTTCCAGGCTTCGGCCCTTAGTTTCGATTACAAATTTATACACAAATAGAATTGCACATAGCGAAAGTGCGGCATAAATGGCAAAAGTTGTGGTGGGCCCAAGATTTGAAAGTTCCCATGGAAAGATCTGTGTGACTGAAAAGCTGATCAGGGAATTGAAAAACCCGACCACCGATATGGCAATGCCCTTGATCTTACTGGGGAAAACCTCAGAGAATAGGGTCCACATAACCGGCCCCAGCGAAATAGCAAAGGAAGCAACATATAACAAAATAGCAATAAGCACAAGGGCCGCATTGATATCGATGAGGTTGGTGATCTGGTTGCGTTTAAAATCGAGGAATTGCTCCTCAGACAGTTTTAATTTCACAACTTCGAAAAGTGCATTCTGCCCGTCGAAGGTCTGCCCTGACAATTCAGCCAGCGCTGTTCTTGTTTCTTCCTGACTGATCGCGGCAAGCGTCTCATCATTGAAATTATAGGTTGCCTGGCTAAAGGCAAAGGTAGCCAATAGCAAAGCCACCGTCATAAATGTTGTTCCCAGTAAAAGCAGGGGCTTCCGCCCAAGACGGTCAATAAGCCAGATCGCAACCAGTGTGAATACCAGGTTTGTCAATCCAACAACAATAGCCTGGAGAAATGAAGAATCGGTGCTTCCACCGGCCTGTTCGAATATGGTGGGGGCATAATAGAAGATCGCATTTATACCGGTGATCTGCTGAAAAAAGGCGATTCCCAGAGCAATGATCATAATCGTGGAATACCGTTTTTTGAAAACCTCCGTGATCGTAACTTTTTCTTTCTTTTCTGATAGGCTCTCCCGGATTTTCGTCATGGTGGTTTCGGCATATGCGTCACCGGCGATCTTTGTCATTATCGCCTGGGCTTTATCTATCTCATTGCGTCGCAGAATGAGCCATCTCGGACTCTTGGGTACTGCGAACAACGCCAGGAAATATATAAAAGCGGGAATGGCTTCAACCCCCAGCATCCATCGCCAACTCTCACCTGCGATATCAACCAGGAAATAGTTTGAAAAATAAGCTACCGATATACCGATCACGATGTTTAGCTGATTGAACGACACCAGGCTTCCCCGCATTTTGGGCGGGGCGATTTCGGCTATATAAACCGGGGCGATAAGGATGGCTCCACCAATACCTATTCCACCTACAATTCTTGCGATTATGAATTCTGTGTAATCGGTTGCAAGTGCCGACCAGGATGCTGAGATTGTAAACAGCAGCGCAACGACAATGAGCACTTTTTTCCGTCCAAATCGCTCGCTCATGGGTCCTGCCAGCAGGTTTCCTGCCATGGCACCGAAAATCACACAGCCTACAGCGAAACCGAGCATCCATTCGGTCATGTCGAAATAAATGGTGATCCCTTTTACAGCACCCGAGATCACGGCGCTATCGAAGCCCAGTAAGAATCCACCAAGTGCTACGATCAGGCTGATTAATACAGTGTAAGATTTGTTTATCTGAACAGCGGGTTCTTGTTTGTTCATCTGGATTGCAGTGTTAAAAGATTAAAGAGCTAAACGAATGAATAGCTACACCTTATTTATTTGGTCCAGCGGATTAAGCGAAACGGGAGACTTCAGGGTAGTGCGGATTCTTCCCGCTAAATAAACTAAAATTGGCCGGATGTCAAACTTATCCGGCCAATGTTTTTTTGGTTTAACCCCAGATTAATCAAATGGGTTTTCAGTAGTAAATTTATGATACCATGCCAACAGAGGGTCCAGGCCATCGATTGTCCTTACATGAAGGGTGGTTTCGGTAACTTCGAGTATTTCATAAGATGAAGAACTCACATAATATCCCATAAAGGCATCATCGGAGAGGTTCATTACCGTACCTCTGGCGCTGAAGGTGGGATCGGGTACGAGACTCCAATCAACATCTGTCGGAGCAAGAGAAACAAAACTCGTTCCAGAGGTATCGAACTCAAAACAAGCGTCCTCATCACCACTTCCACCGACGATATCCTGGTGACCCTCGTTAAAAAATGTACCTCCATTATTATTGAGTTCATACAACAAGTCGTTATCCGCGGTCTGGGTGAAGGTCAATTCATCAGTACACAGGCAATCGCTGATCTCTATGCCGCACTTTTCAAAAGGACTAGTATCGAAAAATGACGGATAATAGAATTGGGTTGGTATACCGAAAATAATCAGGTCTAGTTCTAATGCAGGCCCTACGCCTAAATGTGCTTCTTCCGCTGCTGAAAGATACCATACTTTAGATGACCCCGGACCACCGGTCAATAGATCTTTTGCCTCCTGGTCATCAAAGGCGCTGAAAACCTCAATGATCTCAGAACTGCTGGAGGTTACCCCGCCAGTTCCTGAGGCAATAACAGTAACCGTGTATGAATTAACACCTGTGAGATTGAATCTATGGGTTATACTTCCGGAAGGGGCGACTTCAACATCGGTTCCGTCCCCGAAATCATACCGGAAGCTAATGGCGTCATCTGCCGTTGCAGTGAAGTTAACAAGACCTGAACCGTCACCATTAGGATTATCAACATCCTGGTTAACGATTTCAAAACTCAGGGTTACATTGCTCGGGACTATGATATTACCAAACTCCTGGTCATCATCCTGGCAACCAATTATGCCCAGGATCAACAAAGGAAGAACAATATATCGTAATAATGATTTTCTGTTTTTCATCACAAGTCTCGTTAATTGGTTAATTGAATGTCATCGAAATAATAGCTATTCCCAGAACCGCCTGTACCAAAATTGGGGAATACGATCACCCGGTCATAGGTATTAGCCGGATTAAAGGCTCCAAAGTTTGTCAAATCGAAATTCAAAGTTTCCCAGGCACTCCCAACGGTTGTACTTGCAGTGACTTCTGCAAAAACTGATGGATTACCATTAGCATCAGGGGGCGAGGTCGAATCTTCGATTTTTAGCAATATCGGAGTTCCGGATGAAGGCGTCCAAACCTTGACACTCATGGTGGTACTCGAGCTGAAATTTATTGGTCCTGCAAGAGCAAATCCTGCGCCTGCCCAAACCTGGGCCCCGGAGCTTTTAACCACTTCTAATACCTTCGGGCTCATATTGATCCCGGATTGATCAGGATTAGTAATAATATCGGCCGGTATAGGTCCGAAATCGGAAGCTCCGAAACTAAATATACCATAGTCAATGATACCTGATTCAAAATCAACAGGTATGGCTGGTGCGGTGGTCACACCTGCAATAGCAATATTATCGAAATAATAGAAATTGTCGGCTCCACCGGTTCCAAAGTTCGGGAACACGATTACCCGGTCATAGGTATTCGCTGTGCTAAAACCGCCAAATGCAGTCAGGTCAAACGATAGGGTTTCCCAGGCACTACCTACTGTAGTATTTGCTGTCACTTCAGCAAAAACTGATGGG
>JABDPL010000275.1 GCA_013042825.1 Flavobacteriaceae bacterium
CCCATCAGGCGTTTCAATTCCTTGGGATGCGGTGTAAGGATTGTTCGTTCCGGCAATAGTTTAAGCAACTCCTCGTGCGCAGACAATATGTTCAAACCGTCGGCGTCGATTACCAAAGGCCTGTCATTCTTCTTGAGGAAAACACCAAGGGCTTCAGCGGTCTGCTCATCGGTTCCCAGGCCGATCCCGATTCCGATCACGGTTGGTTCTATGTTATATTCAATAGTACTGATCTGGTTCTCATCCTGGTCGGTAATGACCATGGCCTCCGGAAGCGCAGATTGCAGGACGTCATAGCCGCATTTAGGTATGTAGGTAGTGACCAATCCTGCGCCAATCGATAAGGCCGACTTTCCGGCAAGAACAACTGCACCTATCTTTCCATAACTTCCGCCGATAATTAAGGCATGGCCGTAGTCTCCTTTGTGAGAAAATTTATCACGTGGCCGGTAAACCGGGAGTACTTCATATTTACCGATCAATTCGGCCATTGTGGGCGTGGTATGGAGAAACTCAGGATCAAGACCGATGTCCACGATTTCCCATTGCTGGGTAAACCGTGCTGTATCGGGTAAGAAAAAAACCAACTTGGGAGAGGCAAAACTCAGGGTGTGATTTGCCCATACCACACCATTCTCATCTTCCGGTACCTTGTCAGGATACAAGCCTGAAGGCATGTCGATAGCCAGGGTGTAAGCTCCTGAATCCCGAAAGTGTTGAAAAAGGGACTTGACCCAGTCGTCGGCCGGACGATTAAGCCCAATTCCAAATACAGCATCAATAATGATATCCTCTCGTTTGATCTCTGGAAACTCTTCCTTGCAGGTTAAAAGAACCGGCCAGTCTTTGGTGACTGACTTTACACGATCGTAATTGATAAGAAAATCTTTCGAACGCTTATCACTGCAATTCACTATGTAGGTTGTGACATTGTAACCGTGGGTGATCAGGTGCCTGGACACCACCAACCCGTCGCCACCATTATTTCCTATTCCACAAAAAACATGAATGGGTACAGGTGCTCCTTGCATGCGTCCGTGTAACCAGTTGAATATCTGTGTTCCTGCCCGCTCCATCAAATCAGTTGAACTGATGCCCTGGCGTTCGGTTGTCAATCGATCACCTTCATATATCTGCTCCTTGGCGAAAATTTTCATCCGATGATAGAATAAGTGTTTTTTAGTTTTATTCTCAGGGTAAAAATAATACATTTGATATGCTTAGAAGAAGAATAGAAGTATTTAAATCGAGAGGGATTTTTTATTCTGATGATCAAGATCTGGATATCAATCCTTCCATAGTTGATATCAATATTGATCGTTATAGTTTATTCTTTCTAGAACCATGAAAGTTCTGAAATTTGGAGGAACCTCAGTTGGTTCGTCAGACAATATAAAACAGGTTATCAAGATTCTTGACTCACTGTCGAAGTCAGATCACCTGGCGGTTGTGGTTTCAGCTGTTGGTGGCATTACCGATAAATTGCTTTCCGCGGCACATGCAGCAGTAAATAAATCAATCGAATATAAGTCTGAGTTCAACACCATAAAATCGATACATCTCGACATCATAAAAGCGCTTATTCCTGATCAGAACCGTGCTCTGGTTGAGGAGGTCATTCAGGCCAAGCTGATGAAGCTTGAACAATTGTTAGACGGCTTATACCTCATCAATGAATTATCACCTAAGACAACGGACAAGCTGTTGAGTTTCGGCGAATTGATGTCTTCATTTATCATTAATGAAGCACTTAAGTCAGCGGGTCTATCCTCTGGATTAAAAAACTCACAGGAATTGATCGTAACGGATAATAATTACACCCATGCATCTGTATTTCAGCCTATTACAAGTAATAATATAAAGTCTTACCTAAGCAGCTGCCAGGACAGGGTTACAATTTTTCCGGGATTTGTTTCAAAGGCAGAGGATGGCGAACTAACCACCCTCGGCCGAGGTGGTTCAGACTATACGGCAGCTCTAATTGCCTCAGCCATACAGGCTGAAGAACTTCAGATATGGACAGATGTCAGTGGTATGTTCACAGCTAATCCCAAGCTTGTTAAACAGGCTTTCCCTATACGATCGATCTCATATCAGGAGGCTGTTGAATTATCCCATTTCGGGGCAAAGGTCCTTTATCCGCCAACGGTTCAACCGGTGCTTGATCAGGACATTCCGATGGTCATCAAAAACACCATGGCTCCTGAGGATCCCGGTACAATGATCGGTCGTTCCGTTGATAACGGTTCTAAGAATCCGGTAAAGGGTATAAGTCATATCGGTAACATTGCATTGCTCACCCTTCAGGGAAATGGTATGGTTGGAATTCCGGGTTTCAGCAAGCGGCTTTTCGAGACACTGGCGCAGGAAAAGATAAATATCATCCTGATTACCCAGGCGTCTTCCGAGCATTCTATTTGCTTCGGAATACTGGCAACCGATGCCGATCGTGCTAAGAGATCTATAGACCAGGCCTTTGAGCTTGAGATTGCGCTTCATAAAATCGACCCGATCGAAGTTGAGACCAGCTTATCAATCATCGCCATTGTTGGTGACAACATGAAGAATCATCAGGGGATCAGTGGTCGCATGTTTAGTTCACTGGGCAAGAATAACGTAAATATCAGGGCTATTGCACAAGGGGCCAGCGAACGCAATATATCGGCAGTCATAGACGAAAATGATGTCAGAAAGGCTTTAAATACCCTGCATGAAGTATTTTTCGAGGTTGAGACCAGGCAGGTAAACCTGTTTATTACGGGTGTTGGGAACGTGGGAGAAAAATTGATAGAACAAATCAAAACACAGTCCGCTTTCCTCAGGGATAATTTACGCATCAATCTCCGGATTATAGGTTTATCAAATTCAAAGCACATGTGTTTTATTCGCGATGGCATAGACCTGGAGAACTGGACGGATGCGCTCGATAAAGGTGATGCTGCCGAACTTGATTCCTTCTTTGATCGGGTTTGTTCGATGAACCTTCGCAACAGTGTTTTTGTTGATGTAACCGCAAGTCAGGCCGTTGCCGAGATGTATGGTAAGTATCTTCAAGAAAATATCGCTGTGGTGGCCTGCAATAAAATCGCATGTTCTGATGACTATAGCATATATAAAGAACTCAAACGGTTGTCGCATAAATATAATTCGCCTTTCCTTTTTGAGACTAATGTTGGCGCCGGATTGCCCGTTATCGACACCTTGAATAATCTGATCGCTTCCGGGGATGAAGTCAATGCCATTCATGCTGTGCTCTCGGGAAGTTTGAATTTCATCTTTAACAATTTCAATTCGAAAACCAAATTTCATGATATAGTAAAGCGTGCCCAGGATGAAGGTTATACAGAGCCCGATCCGCGTACCGACCTGTCGGGTATTGATGTGGCGCGAAAAATCCTTATCCTTGCCCGTGAAAGCGGTGTGGAGTTGGATCTCGATGCCATTGAAATGGATAGCTTCCTCACCCAGGCAGCTATGGATGCCAATTCCGTTGATGATTTCTATAAGACCCTGATGGCCGATGAGTCGCATTACCAGTCGATCTTTAAACATGCAGATGAGAATCAATGCCAACTTAAATTTGTTGCAGAGTTTAAAAATGGCAAAGCCAAGGTCGGACTGCAGGAGATTCCGAAGAATCATCCGTTTTACAACCTGAAGGGCAAGGACAACATCGTTATGTTCTACACCAAAAGATATCCCGAACAACCCATGATCATAAAAGGTGCCGGTGCCGGTGCAGATGTCACGGCATCCGGACTCTTTGCCGATATTATACGTGCTTCAAATTCTTGATTTATGAATGATCAGATAAAAATATTTTCACCAGCTACCGTGGCCAATGTGGCATGCGGATTTGATGTGCTCGGATTCTGTCTTGATAAGATAGGTGACGGCATGACAATTAAAAAGGTAAAGGAACCGGGAATAAGGATAACCAAGATTCACGGCTGTGAATTACCTTATGAACCCGAAAAAAATGTCGCAGGTGTTAGCGCACTGGCTATGCTCGAGGCGTTAAAGCCGGGCTGCGGTTTTGAGATCGAAATGCATAAAGGCATCAAACCCGGCAGTGGTATTGGCAGCAGTGCCGCCAGTGCAGCCGGCAGCGTGTTCGGCATGAATGAACTGTTGGGCAGACCGTTGAATAAGACCGAATTAACAAAGTTTGCCATGAAAGGTGAAGCCCTCGCAAGCCAGAGCGAACATGCCGATAACCTCGCCCCGGCTATATTTGGTGGCTTTACTTTGGTTAGGAACGTGAATCCGCTGGATATCGTCAGGGTTCCGACACCCCATGATCTTTATGCAACCATATTGTTTCCGCAGATAGAGGTCAAGACTGCCGAGGCCAGGGCCATTCTGCCTAAACAAGTCCCGTTAAAGAAAGCGATACAGCAATGGGCCAATGTGGGCAGCCTGGTTCATGCGCTTCACACAAGCGATTATAATCTGTTAAGGCGGTCCCTCAAGGATGTCATAATCGAACCTTATCGTAAACAATTGATACCGGAATATGACAGGATAAAAACGCTGGCCAGGGAAGCCGGGGCATTGGGCTGTAGTATTTCAGGATCCGGACCTTCGGTCTTCGCGCTTTGTAAGGGCAAGCATGCTGCCGAACGCGTGAGAGAACGATTCGAAACCGTGTATGCCGGTTCAGACATCGATTTTCAGACTTTGGTATCCAGTATAAATACCGAGGGTATCAGAATCCTGTGATATGAGATATCATTCCTTAAATCATAAAGCACCCTCATCGAGTTTTCGAAATGCGGTAATCCGTGGATTGGCACCCGATAAAGGCCTTTATTTTCCTGATGATATTACAGCATTACCCCAAGATTTCTTTCGATCGATCGATCAATTATCTCATGACGAGATCGCCTACGAGGCGATAAAGCAATTTATAGAACCTGAGATCCGGGAAGGAGAACTGAAAAGAATCGTAAAAGAAACCTTGTCCTTTGATTTTCCCTTAATTACCCTTGATGACAATCTATCGGTACTTGAATTGTATCACGGACCAACTATGGCCTTCAAGGACGTTGGCGCACGTTTTATGGCGCGCTGCCTGGGGTATTTCAACAAGGACAATAATGAAAAAATCACTGTGCTGGTAGCCACTTCCGGTGATACCGGTGGTGCGGTAGCCAACGGTTTCCTGGGCGTTAAAGGTGTAGATGTGATCATTCTTTATCCCAGCGGAAAGGTGAGTGAAATCCAGGAAAAACAGTTAACCACCCTTGGGCAGAATATAACGGCACTGGAGGTTGACGGTGTATTCGACGATTGCCAGGACATGGTCAAACGCGCATTTCTCGATGAGGACATAACCAATCATATGAATCTGACATCGGCCAATTCGATAAACGTGGCACGCTGGCTTCCGCAGATGTTCTATTTTTTGTTTGCTTATAAGGCACTTTACCGCAAATATGAGGATATAGTGTTTTCGGTTCCAAGCGGAAATTTCGGTAATATTTGTGCCGGAATGATAGCGCAGCAACTCGGGATGCCCGTTCGGCCGTTTATCGCCGCTACCAATAAGAATAGGGTAATAACCGATTTCCTTAAGACAAAAAAGTATAAGCCGCGGCCTTCAATTCAAACCATCAGTAATG
>JABDPL010000276.1 GCA_013042825.1 Flavobacteriaceae bacterium
CCTCCTGTATGCTCATAAAGAAATGATCAGGTTTCACAGTTCTTGTAAACCCGGAACGCATCATAATGTCACGCACCGGCCCCTTTATTCCTGTAAAGAAAACGTCGATATTTCGGGCACGAAAGTCTTCAACGATCTCTTCCAGGGCGTGAATAGCAGAGCTGTCGATATTGTTGATACTTTCCCCATCGATAATAAGCAGCTTCAAATCCTCACCTTTAAGCTTCTCATAATCGTATAATTTGTCCTTAAAAAAACTCGTATTAGCAAAGAACAACTGTGCGTCAAACCTGTAAATCAATACCTCATCAAGAACTTCAAGGTCATCAAAACGCTTGATATTCCTGTAAAAGTGGGTCTTGGGCACGCGTGCCAAACGGGCTGTATGCGGCCTTGTGGTTTTATATAAGACCATGGCAAGCGACAATATCACACCAACACCTATACCGATTTCAATACCCAAGCCCAGGGTTGAAATAAATGTGACGATCAACATCCAGAAATCAGTCTTATGGCTTTTATACAAGTGAACGGCTTCTTTATAATCGATCAGACCAAATACCGCTACCATAATCACCGACGCCAGTATCGTTTTGGGCAGGTTATAGAACAAAGGTGTTAGAAACAATAAGGTGAGAACTATCAACGCGGCACTTATTATGCCCGCGAGGCCGGTCTTTGCCCCGGCCTGGTCATTTACCGCCGTTCTTGAGAACCCGCCTGTTGTTGGATAGGATTGGAAGAAGGATCCTCCGATATTAGCTAATCCCAATGCTATGAGTTCCTGGTTTGGTTCAACCTTATAGTCGCGATGCTTGACCTGTACTGCCTTTGCAACGGCTATACTCTCCATAAAACTGATCAGAGATATGGTCAGGGCCATGGGCAGCAATAGCTGCATGACTTCGAGATCGAAGTCTATTCCACTTAAAACAGGAAGGGAACTGGGAACTTCTCCAACAATGGATACAGCATTTGCGCCCGCTCCCAGGCCGGACAAAGCTACGATCAATATTCCTGCAACTACGGCAAAAAGTTGACCTGGCAATGATTTATTGATCTTTTTTGATCCGATTATTATCGCGATTCCTAAAAGACCGATAAGGAAGGCTGCCAAATTGATCTCAGCGAGGTTCTCTAATGCGTAAATGACGATTTCATGCACGTGATGGCTGCGCGGTATATCGATTCCGAGAAGATGTTTTAACTGACTGAATCCTATGATCAATGCCGCGGCAGATGTAAAGCCGCTTACCACAGGATGCGAAAGGAAATTAACCAGAAAACCTAAACGGAATAAACCCAGCAAAAACTGTATGCCCCCAACCATAAAAGCCAACAATACAGCATAGGCGATATAGGTAATCTCATTTATGCCCTCCATTGTTCCAATGGCTGTAGCGGTAAGCAGTGAAACCATGGCTACCGGACCAACGGCTAATTGACGCGATGTTCCAAAAACAGCATAAATAATTAATGGAACAATGGATGCATATAAGCCGTAAACTGCAGGCAAACCCGCTATGGAGGCATATGCCATACCCTGAGGAATTAGCATTACGCCAACGGTCAGACCCGCACTTAAGTCACCTTTAAGCAAGGACCGGTCATAGGTTTTAAACCAATCAATAATGGGAAAAAAAGATTTGATATTCATTTGGATTCTTGCATCACAAAGATACGGTAAGCCTGAGGAAAAAGTGTAACCGGGATTACATATCTCAGGACAGGACTTCAATACGACACTCATCGAAAACCTTGGCTTTGCACGGCCTGTCGATCAAATCGTGAATCTCCTTAATGGCATTTCTTTTATCGGTGTAAAAAATATTGTATCCCATCTTTTCGAGAAAACCTCCTTTCCTCATAACATCCTGGCTGACGCGTTTGAGTCCGGAAAAGAAAATACCACCCCTGTTTTTCTGCCATTTTACGATTTCATTGGTCAACCATTCGGCAGCGGCCAGATCGATAAAATTTATTCCGTCGGCCGCGATCAGCACATATTGGATATCATCTGCGTCATATAATTCTGAAAAATAATTAGCGATCTTCTCTATCGAACCGAAATAGAGGGATCCGTCGACTCTGACGATCTTGAGATTTGAACATTCTTCAGCCTCGATGTCACGCTCCAAATTGATGAGATGTCTGTCCTTATCCATTCCCAAGATGGCTATATTCGGTTGAGAGGTCCGTTCCATATAAAAGAAAAATGAGGTGAGTATTCCTGCTAAAAGCGCAAATTCAAGGTCGAAAAATAAGGTGCCCAAAAGGGTAATACTCAAAACAATAAGTTCTCTGCCGCTTGCCTTGTAAACCTGTTTGATATGATGGAAATCTATGAGATTATACCCAACCAAAACAATGATACCACCCATGGCTGCCTTCGGCAGATAGGACGCATAATTCGCAAAGATCAGCAGTACAGCCATCAAAAATATCGAAGCAAAAATACCTGCCATTGGCGTTTTTGCTCCAGCCTGGTGATTCACTCCCGAGCGTGTGAAAGAGCCTGATCCCGCATAACTCGAGAAAAAACTGGCCACCATATTCGAGAGGCCCTGGCCGATGAACTCCTGGTTGCCATCTAAACGTTGATGGGTATGCAGAGCAATGGCACGGGCTATTGCAACCGCTTCAATAAGTCCTAACAAAGCCAGAACCATAGCACCTGAGCTCAAAAGTTTTACATTCTCAAGAGATAGGTCCGGAACCCTGAACGGTGGTAAGTTCGAAGGTAATTCTCCTACAGTTTCAATACCGCTGGCCGATCCGCCAAGCACAATGGCAAGAACACTTCCCAATACCATCGCAATCAACATATAATAACGGCGTAAGGGTTTTATAAAGGTTCGAATAACAATGGCTATGAGAAGGGTTCCTCCTGCCACCGTAAACACCATCCAGTTTGAAGCCGAGATATTCTGGAAGATATACTGAAGTATTTCCAAGATTGAACTCCCCTGTGGAACTGGTAAACCAAATACGTGCTTTAATTGCTTGAATGCTATTAGAATCCCCGCTCCTGCGGTAAAACCAATCACCACGGAATGGGAAACAAAATTCACCAGCCGTCCCATACGAAGCAAGCCCATCACCCATTGAAAGAAACCGGCCAGAAATGTCAATACCAGAGCAAGAGATACAAAACCCTCGATATCATTCTCAGGATTGATAAATTTAATCAGCGTGGAATAGACCACTATCGAAATAGCGGTGGTCGGTCCTGAGATCAAATGATAGGACGACCCGAACAAGGCAGCTATGATGGGTGTGACCATGGCCGTATAAAACCCATAGATAGGCGGTAATCCGGCAATCATAGCGAAGGCTACTGCCTGCGGAATGACAATAATTGTTCCTGTTATTCCCGCGATAATATCATCCTTAAGTGATTTCTTAGCCAGTGGCAACCAGTTAAGAAAGGGGAAATATGTGCGGTTTTTAAATAAACTCATGTTAAGACAATATACATCATTATAAAAAACGAATCCCGCCTGGGCGGGAATCGATCATGACTTATCATCACTTATATAGTAGGTAGACTCGTCCGGTTTAAAGGCTCTTTTGAACCATAGCGGTCGCCTTTCTCCATTTGGTCCGGGTGCCGGCCTGGTCATGGCAAGCCACTCTTTATATATTTCATGTGATTTATTGGTATCTACAAAAATATCACCATAATTTTCTCCCGGTCCCGGTTTTTCTATCCTGACCCGTTGATGCCAGCAATGCATGCCGCTTATGGGGTCGGGATGCACCGCATGGGTTATATTCTGATGCACCCCACCGTCTTTCCAGAATATGCGTTTAGAATCGCTGTCGTGAGACTCAAACGGTTTTATACCTGACAGAGTATTCATCTTCCAGCCACCTTTGCCATCCGATTCTATATTCACAGTATTGGTAGCCCAGCGGTTGCCGATCTTATCCTGAGGCCTTCTCCAGCGTCCTATATGGTGTGAACAGGCAACAACTCCGGGCTTCATGCTTTGAGTCACCCAGACCTTATCGATAAAGTAGCCGATATCGGTATTCATCTTCACCAGGTCACCGGTTTTAAATCCCCACTTAGCGGCATCTTCAGGATGCATCCAGATCGGGTTCCTGTTGGATATCTCAACCAGCCATTTCGCATTACCAGATCGCGAATGTATGAGCGTTGGTAACCTGAACGTTGGCACAAGGACATATTCGCCTTTAGATTTATCTAAATTATCCAGGTGAATATGGCTTTTTATGTAAGTTGGAATGGCGTATTCCGGCCATTTCCAATCGACCATAGTCTGCGAGTAAAACTCATTCTTACGCGAAGGCGTGGGGAATCCCACACAGGCTTCTCCCTTGATCATAATGCCAATGGGTTTGCCATTTTTACTGATAACCTTGGTCTCAGGGTCAACTTCGGAACCTTCCAGTTCCTCTTTGCTCAGTTTGTTTTCATTCTTTTTGTAGCCGTGTTCCTCTACTTCAAACGCACCATACTTCTGCATATATTGCAGTTCGGTAAGTCCTTCTTTAGCGGCGGTTTCCGGTAAGCCTTTAACACGTTCAAAAATGTATTGATAATACTCACCAATGGTGATCTTTTCACCCGGTCGATATGGCGATTCAAAATGCTTGCGAATGCCCATGCTACCATCGGGATCTATACGCCAACTGAGTTCAATCCAGAATTCGTCTTCCTCCCAAACTTCTCCCGGATTTGCTTCATAGGTATGTTTTACCGGGTTTCCGTTTCTGCGTGCTGCTTCACGAAGCACCGGCTGCCTGAAAGCTATCCAGGTACCGCTGTGCGTGGCATAACTGTTCAGATCATGACGTTCGGAAGCAAGACCCATAGGTAAGACAAAGTCGGCGTAGAATGCTGTCTCGCTCCAGGTCGGGGTCAGGGCTGCATGCAATCCGAATTTCGATTCGTCCATATACATTTCCATCCAGGTGAATCCGTCGGGATAGGTCCATACCGGGTTGAACACCCGGCTGAAATAAACATCCATCTTACCTCTGCCCTCTTTGAGCATATGGGGAAGCAGCTGGCTCATTTCAAAGAACGCCAGAGGATACTCTTTCGGGAAATGCAGTTCATTCCACTTTTTCTGCGGTTTTGGTGGGTTCGGCACTTGTGGCTTGAATTTGTTCCATGAATTCGGACTCGTGCCACCCTTTGCCCCTACTGCCCCGGTCAATACCGTGAGGAAATGCAGACCACGGGCAACTGCCCAGCCACCAAGGTTTGACGCTCCTGCCGCTCTCCAGTTGTGCGAGGCAAAACGCTCCCCTGCTTCTCCGATTTTTATTGCGATTTCCCTGATTATCTCGGCTTTGACACCGGACTCTTTCTCAGCAAATTCAGGGGTGTATTCCTTATATTCGTCCTTGAGCACTTCTATAAAATTGTCAAAGGTCACCGCTTTATCCGGATGAACTGCTTTCAAATAAGCATCCCAATTCACCCAATTCTCAAGATAGTCCCGATTGTAGAGCTCTTCTTCAAGTATTACCAAAGCCATGGCCAAAAGCACGGCTGCTTCAGTTCCGGGATAGGTAGGCAACCAATAATCAGACATGGAAGCCGTATTTGATAAGCGCGGATCCATGGTCGCCAGCTTGGCTCCTTTCATCTTTCCTTCGATTATCCTTTGGGCGTGCGGATTGAAATAATGACCCGACTCCAGGTGCGCCGAGACCAATAATATAAACTTGGCTTCTGAATGGTCGGGCGACGGCCGGTCATAGCCGTACCATATGTTGTATCCGAATCGAGCTCCGGAGGAACAAATATTGGTGTGGGAATTATGCCCGTCTATACCCCAGGACTGCAGAACCCAGTTCATAAAACCTTCATGTCCGGGACGGCCAACATGATAGGCTACTTCATTATGCCTGTCTTCTTTTATAGCTTTCCTGATACGCGCAGCAATGGTGTCTAGTGCCTCATCCCATGACACGCGTTCCCATTCGCCCTCACCTCGTTTTCCCTTGCGTTTTAACGGGAACAATATGCGGTCGGGATCGGTTATCTGGTTGATCGTAGCAGGGCCCTTGGCGCAGTTACGTCCGCGGCTTCCGGGGTGATACGGATTACCTTCAAATTTTTTTACCTCCTGGGTTTCCTTATCTATAAAGGCTGTTAACCCACAAGCGCTCTCACAGTTAAAACAAGTAGTGGGAACGATTTGATAGGTCTTTTTAACCTTCTTTGGCCATGCCTTGGGATCATATTCAACCCAGTCGTCCCATTTATCGGGAGGTGGAAAGTTCTCATACATTTGAGCAACTTCCTCATCGGTAAAATGCCGCATATCCTGATCGTATTCTTGATAGCCTTCTTTATGAAGGTTAGGAATAAGCCCGATCTTTTCGGCCAAATTTTCAATAAAAGATGCTTTTTTATATCCCATATTTCAATGTATTAAGCCAATGGAATGCGTTGCGGCGCTTCCACCCATATTTTTTCCGTTAAATAAATACCTATTAGAATCAAGACCGATGCGATGATCAAAGCCGCGGATTGCGGTATTAAAAGTATCAGCAATAGCGGAATGATATTACCCAATGCAATTACGCCTATCCAGAATAATTTGCTGTACCGGCCTTTGGTTATCATATGCACAACCGTATGTGCGGCCGTACTTGGGTGCGTCATTGTGAGTTCGGTGATCATGGTGAACAAATTCACCGAAAGCGCAATTATAAGTGTGATTCCGAGGATATCCATCCAGTTCTCATGTCCAATAATCAATGCTGCCAGCGCCAAACCTGCCGCTCCAGCCATCACACTGTGAACAAGCATGTGCAGGGCAAGCGAAGGACTCTGCCAGAAATCGCGACCTTTGGCCTGTGCGAAGAGGAATGCCGTATAAATGGCCAGTACAACCGCAAAAATTGCTGTCACGATCAATAGTGGCATTTCGGGTAATCCGAAGTCGAAAAGTGTGTTCGCTAACCATACGGTTACCAATAATCCGAATACGGTGATGGTATAACCCCCTTTAACAAGCCAGGACTTCCATTGCGGCCTGAACAGTACGTTCATGAATCGATCGGGACGATCGAGATCCATTACCAGAAAGAGTCCTGTAAGTGCCAGGAATACCAGTGAGATCCCTGCCGACCATATTTTGGTCGTATCTGAAACATCATAACCCAGTACTATAGCGATAAACGGTAAGAGGAAAGCTCCCGCAGAAATAGCTTTTGTAAGCACATAGGCTGAAACTTCCCAGCCCCATAATATGCCTTTGTCCGGGGTATCATAAACGCGTCGCGCCTTACCGTTAAGGACATCGATATAATTAGGGTTTTTGTTATCTTTTCTTTGATAAGCGGCCTGCATGTCATTATCTATACTCATCTGTAGCAGATCGACATCATCGTTTGTATGCAGCATTTTTTCCGCTGCCTTGGCATAATGGCCGACACCCCTGGCCTGAGAGTTCCAGAGTCCAGGACCTGACCTGTCGGTTGCTTCAGGATTCAACGAGGCTTCATCACCATCGATATAGAACAGGTTTGGCTTTGTTCCTTTTTCAGGTTTACGAACCTTGAGCTGTTGTCTTGCCAGCAATTGGGAAATTTCCGTCTCAGGATTATGCATATCTCCCGCAATGATGGCGTGTTCTGGACAAACCGTTACACAGGCAGGTTCGCGTCCGACTTCCACGCGGTGTGCACAATAATTACATTTGGCAGCAGTATTGTTATAAGGATCGATATACAAGGCGTCATACGGACAAGCCTGCATGCAGGACTTACATCCGATACAGCGGTTATTATCAAAATCTACAATGCCGTCTTCACGCGTATACAGCGCCTCTACCGGGCATATCTCAACACAGGGCGCATCGGTACAATGATTGCACCGCATAACAGAAAAAATTCGACGTGTATTCGGGAATTCGCCCTTTTCGACTTGCTTCACATAGGTACGGTTAACACCTACGGCAACGTCATGTTCAGATTTACAGGCAGTAGTACAGGCATGACAACCGATGCATTTCCGATTGTCAATAATAAAGCCATACTTCATATGAAATTTAAATTGGGTGGTTTAACAATGATATGTCAATCTATCAAAGTTATGAAACAACCCTCAAATCACATGTAACAAATGTTACCTTTTGTAACTATTTTTTTACGGGATTAATGCGGTAAATATTTCTTTAATGCATGATACAGCATGGCACCCAAAAGTCCACCGATGATCACAACGATGATAGCCCAGACGCCACGGCCTAATATGATGAACATGGGACCGGGACAGGCACCTATAATTCCCCAGCCCAGGCCGAAGACGGTTCCTCCCAGGATGGTTCTTGCAAATCCTTTCTTTTTGGGTTCAATTGCCACCGGCTGGCCCTTGTAGTTTTTTATAGATCCTTTCTTAAAGAAGTAGAACAGTATCACTCCTATTACCACCGCCGATCCTATGATCCCATACATATGGAACGACTGGAACTTAAACATCTCATATATCCGATACCATGAGATCACCTCGGCTTTAGACAGAACAATTCCGAAGAGAATACCTATGATCAAAAATTTAATATTCTTCATGATACAGCATTAAAAGATTAAAGGAATCAGCAACCAGGTCATGATCAACCCACCAATGAAAAAACCGATCACAGC
>JABDPL010000280.1 GCA_013042825.1 Flavobacteriaceae bacterium
GACATATAAGGCATTTTTTGACCGTAGTGTCACCGATTATGAGTCGTTCTGGAAAGAACAGGCCCAAACAATTGATTGGTTTAAATTTCCTACCGCAATTCATTCTGAAACAGAAGAAGGTTTTGACCGCTGGTATTCCGATGGCAAATTGAATACATCCTACCTCGCACTCGATCGCCATGTTGAGGCCGGTCGCGGTGAGCAGGTGGCGTTGATCTATGATTCCCCGGTAACCGGATCGAAGCAAACCTTCACCTACGCCGAACTGCTTATGGAAGTTGAACTTATGGCAGGCATGCTGAAAACCCTAGCTGTTGGAAAAGGTGACCGCGTACTAATTTATATGCCCATGATCCCGCAAACGGTGTTTGCCATGCTGGCATGTGCCCGCTTAGGCGCCATCCATTCTGTGGTTTTCGGAGGCTTTGCTCCCCATGAATTGGCCGTTCGGATCGATAATGCCGAACCCAAGGTATTGCTTACAGCCTCCTGTGGTATTGAAGTTAAAAAATTAATTCCATATAAAACCCTGGTTGATCAGGCCCTCGAAATAGCCGAATTCAAGGTTGACCACGTCGTGCTCTACCAACGTCCGCAGTTGAAAGCGGCAATGCATGAACCAAGAGATATCGACTGGGAAATCCTTCGCTCACAGGCAGAACCTGCGCCCTATGTAGAGGTAAGTTCAAATGATATACTTTACATCATCTACACCTCCGGAACAACGGGAAAACCCAAGGGGGTGATGCGCGACAATGGCGGTCATGCGGTTGCTATGGAATTCAGTATGAAATATGTTTACAACGCCAAACCGGGAGATGTCTTCTGGGCTGCCAGCGATGTGGGTTGGGTAGTCGGGCATTCCTATATCGTTTACGGACCGCTTATTCATGGTTGCTCAACGGTGCTCTTTGAAGGCAAACCGGTAAGAACGCCTGATGCCGGAACCTTCTGGCGTGTGATCGACGAGCATAAAGTGAATATATTCTTCACTGCTCCTACAGCATTCAGGGCCATAGTAAAAGAGGATCCGGAAGGAAAACTTAAGGAAAAATATAAGCTGGAATCATTGAGATACCTGTTCCTGGCAGGAGAACGTTGTGATTCCGGCACCTTGAACTGGGCTCAGAACCAGCTGAATATTCCTGTTATCGATCATTGGTGGCAAACCGAAAGCGGCTGGCCTATGATAGCCAATATGCCTGGAATAGAATTACTGCCCGTAAAACCGGGATCGACAAGCGTTAGTGTACCCGGCTATGATATGAGGATTCTAGATCCGAATGGCAAGGAAACAGATGTTGATGAAGAGGGCTCACTGGTAATAAAGAAACCGACCCCACCCGGATTCCTGACCAATCTATGGCGTAATACAGAACGCTTTATTGCGGCCTACTTCACCAAATTCCCCGGATATTACAATGCCGAGGACTCAGCTTATAGAGATAAAGATGGCTATATCTACATTACGGGACGTATGGATGATATCATCAATGTTGCCGGGCACCGTTTGTCTACTGCGACCATTGAAGAGATCGTTGCAACCTATCCCGATGTGGCTGAATGTGCCGTAATCGGTGTTGAAGATAAGATGAAAGGCCAGATACCGGTTGGCTTTGTTGTCTTGAAATGCGGTGTTGAAACACCGAAGGATAAAATTACCGCAGATCTGATCCAAAAGGTCAGGAATGACCTCGGACCTGTAGCCGCTTTCAAAACGGTATATTTTGCCAAACGATTACCTAAAACGCGTTCAGGAAAGATCCTGAGAAAGACCATGCGTAATATTGTTGATCAAAAACCATTTACGGCTATTGCCACCATTGAAGATCCTGCTGTCCTGGATGAGATAAAGGCCTTGGTTCATAAAAATGAACCGGTTTCGACACCTTTATACCGTGTTTAAATAAATCAAATATTGGTTAATTAAGTCCGGTTAAACTTGATAAAAATCATTGTTTAACCGGATTATTTTAAATAACTATGCCTATCACCTCTACACTGATTTATCAAGACCTTTTCTCCTGGTCTTTTGATTGTTAAAGATGTGCAAATAACCAATATTTTCATAATCATGAGAACAAAATTAATTTTGAGCGTATTCGCTCTTGTTGCTATTGGCTTTTTTGGCTGTAATGTCGAAGAAACTGAAGAAGGGATTTTTGAAAGAGGAGTTCAAGTTGAACGTCCTTGGAAATCAAAAGCGTCTGGAACATTCCAAATGGTTGAACCAACTGTCTGCACAGGCGGTCTTGTGCAGTTTGATATTTCCGGAACAGGGAACGGAACCCATCTGGGAAAATTTGAGGTTGATTTGACTAATTGTACAAATCTGTCAGATTACTTCTCTATTAGTGGTACTGCAACAGCGGCAAATGGAGACTATGTCAATTTGATGAGTATCGGCCTTGGTGAAGACGATTTAGGGCCTCACACCATATTCATGTGTGATGGTGGAAGCGGACGTTTTGAGTTTGCAACAGGAACGGTCCGACTTTATGAAGTTATTGAATTTACCTCTCCCACTGGTGGAGTCTTTTCCAATAGAGGTATTGGAACAATCACCTATTAATAATTTATTTCGTATCATTTTTAATCTGGCCCGGAATCCTGAATTCCGGACCTTTTTTAAGTCTCAAATCATGAGATTTATCACATTTTGTACTAAATGCTTTAACTAACTTTGAGCATTGTTCAATGGCAAAGAATAATCTCTTTATCACCATCTAAAACCGTAATTTATGAAAACAAAACAAGCAGATCTTGCGGGACCCGGAATTAGCACCTATGAAGAAGTAAGTAAAATTCTGCCCAAAGAATACTCCTCACCTCTACCGCCGTTGCGGCGCATGAAGGCACTTTATATGGTGAAGGAATTTATTGAAAAAGGATTGGCGGAAAAATTAAACCTTCAAATGGTTCAGGTACCATTGATTGTGCGTGAAGACAGCGGTGTGAATGACTATCTCGATAGGGATGGATCCAGAACGCCGGTGGAATTCCCTGCAGGACTTGGGCTCAAAAAACGGATCCCCACTCAGGTTGTTCAGGCTGCTACCAAATGGAAACGCATGGCTCTTGCACAATTTGAATGTGAAGTTGGCCAGGGTATTAATACCGATATGCGTGCCATCAGGAAAGACTACTTCCTCGATCATGATCATTCGTGTTATGTCGATCAATGGGATTGGGAAAAACGAATAACCGAAAGCGACAGAAACCTGGATTACCTGATAGATTCGGTAACAAAGATCTGGGAGGTTATTAGAGATGCCGGCCGCATGGCCAAAAGCGAATTCCCGGAGCTTAACAATGACAAATATCCTGATTTCCCTGAAGAATTGAAGTTTATCCATGCCGAGGAAATTCTGGCGATGTTCCCAGACCTGCCCCGCAAGGAACGAGAGAATAAATTACTAGAAAAATACCCGGCAGTTTTTATCATAGGTATCGGTTCAGTATTAAAAGATGGTTATCCGCATGAGATGCGTGCAGCAGACTATGACGATTGGGTTACGCCTACAATTATGAAGGATGGTGAGCAGTTTCACGGACTCAACGGCGATATCCTGGTTTATAACCCTGTTACCAAGCGTCGTCACGAACTCAGCTCAATGGGTGTTAGGGTTACCAAAGATACCTTGAAGCTTCAACTGGAGTTATCCGGACAATTGGATTTCCTTGAACTTCCATATCACCAGGCTATTCTAAATGATGAGATCCCGTTGAGTATAGGCGGTGGAATCGGGCAGGCACGTACGTATATGTATCTGCTGAGATGCGCTCACTTGGGAGAGGTAACCGTCTCCATATGGC
>JABDPL010000281.1 GCA_013042825.1 Flavobacteriaceae bacterium
GCCATATCGTTCCATAATTTTTCTTCCGGCAGAATAGCAACCAAAGCTGCAAACCGGTCGGCATCTCTTCGGGCCTTGTCTATCATATTATCCCAATCAGCCCGGGAGTTTATTGGCGGACAATCAAAACTGAACTTGTCATGGCCGTCAAGCGGACCACCTTCCAGGACTTTGAGGGTGACATCAACAAAGTAATTGATATGAAAGAGCAGAGCCGCAATGGAATTAAGCTGGTAAACCTGTTTATTTGCTTCTTCCCAGGTCACATCGGCCAAAAGACTTTTCAGGTTTGCCTCTGTCCAGTTTCCGCCGAAATGAACCTCGCGGAAGTTCTTCGCAAGTTGTTTTGAAATAGTCATAGCCAATTCGCTTAATTCAATTCCTTCTTCAGAATATTCTCAAACCTGGTTTTACTGATATAATGATCGGCCAGCAATTCGCCATCATGAACCAGGGCATAGGTCCCGAATCCCGAGGGTACATTAAGGATGTCTGCCGGAGAGGTCAGTTTATTGATTTGCAAGTCAACATTGTGCCTTGCCGCCGCTTGCCGGAGATCGTTGACCGATTTTTCGTGCCACGGACACTGGTCGGCATAAAACAACTGCCAACCCTGATATTTCCCGAGATTGGCTTTCCAATCAAGGAACTCAGGGGGTTTTGATTCCAGACCGAATGGCTTGTACATCAATTTAAACCTGTCTTTTTCTGCGGCTTGTAAATAGTCGTTCTTTTCGAACAACTTGTGATCGGCCATCCATACTCCAGTACTCGTCATGCTGCATATACCGGATCGCTTGTCCTCACGGGCTTCTGCCTCACAGGCTTTGAGAAGTCGACTGCCCAAATGCTTACTGCGATCAGCCTTCGAAAATATGGCGATACACTGTATAAATATATAGTTTACTGCCTTGATGGGTCTCCATGCTTTTTCAGCAGGGATGGTCTCGATAAAACCGAGCTGTTTTTCCGAATCATCTATTGCGATCCTGATCTTCAAACCATCGTTCACTTTGTCTTTGAACCAGGTGAGTTTTTTAGCATATCCCGCAGCCTTTTTATTCTTAATACAGAATACACCATAGGTGTCGACGTTTTCGGGAGTGACCTCTATAATATTGATTTTAGCAGACATAAGCCCGATATTTAGCTTTATTAAAGATACGGATTAAAAAAAAGAGGATCTATGACGTTTGCTGCTTATTCCCTGTCGAAATCTTAAGCTGAATGGCAGCATATGCAGCCAATATAAGCTCACCGATCAGGCCTACCTGAAACAGCCCGGAAGGCATGCCATCGATCAGAATACTTATCGATCTGCCAATGCCCAATCCGCCCATAAAGATCATATTGGTCAGCGTGGCGGTTGTCCACCAACGGCTCTTAAATATGCCGAGTATCCATATCAATGCCATGCCGAGGTAAAGAAACATAAGGGCCCGCATAACACTTTTGAGATCGGTGGTAGGAGGTGTGATTTCAAGGATATTAAAATAGCCGTCGGGAGAGAAACCGTATACGAAAGCCGCAGGAATTATGATGAAAACCGATAGGATTAAATGAATATTCCTTTGAACACCAGCTCCCTTCTGTTTATCCATAGTATCACTGAATATACCATTCCATGAGCACGGATTCCCTGAATGTTATGTCATCCGGGGTTATATTGAAGTCCTGCTGGGATTGATCTGCTGATAGGGAAACAGCTCTTGTTTCCATTATCATGTCATTTCTCGGGTAACCGATGTTGGGACTCCCATAAACGATTTTTTTTAGCTGCTGCAAATCAACACCGGCTGTATTTGCAAGAAGTATAGCTTTTTTCTTCGCATCCTTAACCGCCGCTTTCATGGCCGAACCCCGTGTTTCGTCCCGTAATTCATCAGATAATTTAAAGCCGATACTGAAATTGACTTCTTCCGGACTCTTAGCAAAAGCACTTAACATGGAAGTCAGATTATCACGGTTCTGTTTAAATTCGAGTTTAATTCGCTGGGCGGCCACATAACCGCTGTCCACGTATTCATTCTTCTTATAAACACGGTGCTTTGTTACGCTGAATTGGGTTGTTTTTATGTCGTCCTCTTCATAACCCAACCGCTTGAGCAGATCGATATAATAGGTGGTCTTTTTGTCGAGGGATTTCAGCGCATCACTCATGGTTTCTTCAATTTCCCTGACCTGAAGGCTAAGGATGGCAGTATCTGGCGTAACCTGTAATTCGGAGGTACCGTTCACCTGTATAAGGCTTCTGTCTTGTGCTGTTGCGATTGAACTCATTGTTAAGGCAATAAGAATTAATATTTTTTTCATGATAAAGTTCTTTTTCCGAAGTAAATCATAAATCGTACCATTGGGGAAACTGTTTATGAAGATCTTTCCGAATATAGGAATTTATACGGCATTTTTGAACATTCCCTGGCTGAAATTGTGGTTGATTTTATCTATACAATTTATTCGTGTTTTTTATATCTATATTTGATTTTGTAAACAGATGACTTTAGGTGGAATGAATATAACCAAGCGAAAGCTTACGGCTTATATCGGCTCTTATTTTGCTTTGGGCTTTTTTCTAGCTCTGATCTTTGTTTCCTCCTGTGCCCGGCGGAATTCAGAAACTGACAACAGCCCGGCAGAGAGCGATAGAAACATGGGCCATATAACGGTTTATTCGGCTGTTAGTTTAACCGAAGTCATGTTCGAATTGGCAGAAATCTTTGAGCATGATCATGGAATTAAGGTCAAGCTTAACCTGGCTTCCAGCGGGACCCTGGCAAGGCAGATCGAGCAGGGCGGGAGCCCTGATATCTTTATTTCGGCAAACAGAAAATGGTGGAATCATATCGACAAATCTGGACTGACTTCAGATGATTTAAAAACCACTATAGGGAACAACGCCCTGGTCCTGATAAGTCATGACGAAATGGATTCGGGAATCAGCTTACAGCAGGCACTGGAAGATTTTGAAAATGTAAAGAACAAACGTCTGGTTATCGGTGATCCTGCTCATGTTCCGGCGGGTATCTATGCAAAACAGGCACTTGAAAATATAGGTTATTTCATTGAGTTGAAGAAAAATATCCTGAAGGTAAAGGACGTTCGGGCTGCGCTAATGCTTGTGGAACTTAAAGAGGCTGACTATGGTATTGTATATCGCACCGATGCCCTTAGGTCGGAACGTGTTACAATAGTCGGTACCTTCCCGGCCAATTCACATGATAAAATAGTGTATTATGCTGGCGTGATAAACGATGTTGCGGCGGCAAGGCTTTTTTTTAATTTTCTCAGATCGGAGAAAGCTATTTCAGTTTGGGAGAACAATGGATTTATGTAATTTAGGATGACCGGGATTTTGAATTTTAACGAGGCAGAGATTCAGGCGATTTTACTTTCGATAAAAGTTGCGGTTTTGTGCGCTGTGATCTTGTTGCCGATTGCTCTGTGGCTAGGTTACAAAATGGCGCGATATGATTTCTATGGAAAGCCGTTAATTGAAAGTTTAATTCATTTGCCGCTGGTGATGCCACCTGTAGCCACAGGTTATGTATTACTCGTTCTTTTGGGTTCGAATAGTGCCTTTGGAGCATGGTTTTATGATGTCTTCGGAATAAAACTGGCCTTTTCCTTCAATGCTGCCGTTATCGCATCGATGGTGGTTTCCTTCCCACTGATTGTTCG
Organism: Flavobacteriaceae bacterium; assembly: GCA_013042825.1. GTDB lineage: Bacteria > Bacteroidota > Bacteroidia > Flavobacteriales > Flavobacteriaceae > SHLJ01. The sequence goes on from JABDPL010000281.1 coordinate 3,679, forward strand.
CTCTGTACGTATTGCCATGGAAATGGTTGATACCGGTTTAGAGGACGCTTCCAGGATACTGGGGGCAGGCAGGATGAAGACCTTTTTCCGAATAACTGTGCCTTTAGCCATGCCCGGTATTATATCCGGGACTATACTGGCTTTTGCCCGCGCCCTTGGCGAATTCGGGGCGACCATAACCTTTGCTGGGAATATACAGGGGGAGACCCAAACCCTTCCGCTGGCGATCTTTGCCAATATGCAAATACCGGGCAAAGAGGCGGCAACCATGAGGCTGGTGGTTGTGTCGGTAGTAATAGCATTCATAGCCATGGTTTTGTCGGAATGGTACATAAAGAAAATGAAGCATGCTAGACGTTGATTTCATACTGGCGCGAAAATCCTTCATCCTGGAAATTCATGAGCAGTTTCCAAAGGGTATAACAGGAATTTTCGGACCCAGTGGTTCGGGAAAATCGTCCTTGCTTCAAACCATTGCCGGTCTGGAAACCCCCGAGAAAGGGCATATCACAATTGATAAGGAAGTGTTGTACGATTCTAACAACCGTTTAAATGTTGCGGTTAACAAACGGCAAATAGGATATGTTTTCCAGGAGGGCCGCTTGTTTCCACACATGACCGTTGAGCAGAATTTGAAATATGGTTATAGCCACTCTCATCAGAATGGAGTGACGTTACAAGCGGTAGTCGACCTGCTTGAATTGAACGATCTGCTCGATCAAAAACCCCTGCATATCTCTGGTGGAGAAAGACAGCGTGTGGCTCTCGGGCGCTCATTATTGTCCTCCCCGCGGATACTTTTACTCGATGAGCCGTTCTCTGCGGTAGATGTGAACTTAAGGAACCAGATCATTCCTTTTATAACCAGGATCGTTGAACACCTGACCATCCCGATTTTGGTTGTTAGCCATGACTTGCCCGACCTGTTAAAACTGACGAACAGGCTATTTTTGCTGAAAGATGGCAAATGCCTTGGACATGGCGATTATTATGATTTGCTCAAACTGGATTCCTTTACCGGAATGATATCATCCTCTGTGCTCATCAATGCCATTGAGGTTGTTATAAAAGATGTTTCTAAAGAATCGGGAATGGTGCTGCTGAGCCATGAAAACAATGATGAAAATATGATTAAATGTGCCCTGAGGCCAAGTTTGAATGCGGTTGGGAAGGCCGTAAAGGTATTCATCCATGCAGACCATATCGCCCTCTCCGTCAAACCTCTGGAGCAGGTAAGTATTCAAAATCAGTTGAAGGGTACCGTGGTCGAAATGATCCCCAGAGGGGAAAAGATCTTATGTGTTGTAGATGTGGGATTCAAACTTGTGGCCGACATAACCTCCGACTCCAGAACACGATTGAATATTCAAAAAGGGCGAGAGATCTGGTGCCTGTTTAAATCGGTGGCCATTGAAGTTAATGTTTGATATTCTCTCCCGGTTAATATTATTCGCTTAGAGGATATTTGGCATGACAGCTCGGACATTCAAAACTGTTATCCCCCTTTTTCAGATGGATACCGTTTAGATGCGTCACCACAAAATCCTGGATAAAGGCATAGTTCGCCTCGTGATTGTTCACATCTATTTGCTTATCCTCATACATTTCCCTGATCTCGTTATCGTATTCCTGGGTTCCCCAGCAATTTGGGCAAAAACCATCGGGCGCCTGACCTTCCGTTTCCGTTTTGGGCTTTTTGAAAAATGCCATTAGTTTTTCAATCATATCTGTTTTTTCTTCCGATAAGTACTTTACCGAATCGTTCTAAGGTAAGGATTATAAGCAGAACAAACGGCATCGCAACAAGCACATAGTTAAACATCCAGAAAACTTCTCCGGCCCTGACGCTTCCCCGGAATCCGTCAACTTTGCTGCTGAAACTATTAGTCCAGTTGTTTGCTAAAACAAAACAAATCAGGCCCCATAGTAAACCAAGACAGATCAGACCTTTAAACCCGTTATTTATGATTGAATCAAAACGCTTTTGAGGTCTTCTTATTCGTGTTATACCGTAAAAAAAGGATGACGGAAGCGCGATTAATCCTAACCAGCTTATAAGCGTTCCAGCGGGTACCCTGGGTTTATTGATCAGTTCATACGTAAGCAGCGAGGAACCGGTTAAAAGAATGACTCCAGATGAAATCAAAACAGTTAGTGCAACTAAAAATTTAATGGTGACAGGATTCATAGGTTCAATTTCAGATTTGATTTCAAAAATAAAGAAGTTTTATAAAGACTTTTTCAACCTGGCCTGATTTTAATATTAAATAATTCTATCGAAAAAACCGCCTCCTGAAGTCAGGAAGCGGTCGTTTATTTGAGTTTTGGCATATTATTGCATGCTATTTGAGCAAAACTCCAAAGCTCTGGCTAATCGCTCGAACATATGTGTATGATGACCACCCGGGTAGGTTTCAAATGTATAATCGATATTTAATCCATTTAACTTGGCGATTACCGGTTCATGCGCCATATGTGTGCCTATCTCATCGTAAAATCCAACATCGAAGTAGATGCCGTCTAACGAATTGAATTCCTCGTGATAGGTGTCCAGTAAATTGAACACATCATTTTCGTGCCATCTTTCAATTACCTCAGGAACGAGAACTATTTGTTCATCCTGGAATTCAAAAGGCAGATCAACAAAGAATGGAGGTTTCTGAAGGTTAGGTGACCAGGCTGCACTAAAAGCATATGTTGCGCTTGTGAAGAATTTTGTAGGATCCGGTCCTGTAAAGCCATCCGGGTTTTCCAGCGCTATGACATCGGTCAGGCCAAATAAGGCATCTACGAATAGCAATCCACTATGGCTGGCCACTGTGCCAAACGTTTCATTGTGTAACATACCGAGTTTAAAGGCTGCATAACCACCCTGAGAATGACCGATGATCGCTCGGCCGGAAGCATCGGGAATGGTATTATACCTGTTATCCATATATTCAACCAGATCGCTCACAATGAAATCCTCGAAATTTCCATTAAGAACTGAATTCGAATACATACTGAATCCATATGGGTCTGTACCTGAATTAGGCATAACGATGATCATGGGTTCTATTGTACCTTCAGATATAAGTTTGTCTATCCAAAGCCTGAAACCTTTCTCAGGAAAGTCTGGATATTCCTGGGTAAACAGATAAGGCGTGATCCATTCGTCCCAGGTCGCCGGATCTATAAAGGCTTTTTCTGAAAATGGAAATCCATGTAGCAGATAGACTACCGGATATGCGTGATCGCCGTTTTTCCTATACCCGGGAGGGGTATAAACTTGCAGTTTTCGCTCATAGGAATTACCGACAAAATTTCCCATCAGGGAAACACTTTCGATAACCTTGTTCTGTAATTTACTTTTTAGTGCCTTCTTTGAACTGAGTTCCGTCGATTCTTCGTTTAGCAATTCTTCGTCAATCGGGTCATTTTCACAACCGGAAAAAACGAACAGGGCTAGGATTAAAACCATGATTAATTTTAAAGTTTTCATATTTCGATATTTTGAATTATTACATGACATAGTCAATAGGGGACTAGCTGAATCGATTCCTGGGAGAATATCCTATTTCAATAGAGAGCTATGATTTGAATAATGAAGTTACCCATGATAATTGATAAGGTCTTGACTATGAGTGTCAGATGTTTGACTAACTGTCTCAAAGTGAGATTTAACCGGAAAAAATCAAACTTTTACCCGGCTCGGCGGATAACCGAATTTTTCACGGAAGGCCCGGCTGAAATGAGATAAGTTTTTAAAGCCAGTGTCGAAGGCGACTTCGCTCACATTCAAGTCGGTAGAACGCAACATTTCCTTTGCCTTCAAAAGTCGGAGTGATATGATGTATTGATTAACCGTTGTGTCGGTAAGTGCTGCGAATTTCCGGTAAAGCTGAGATCGGCTAACGGCCAGGTTGCTGCAGAGTTGTTCAATTCCAAAGGATTCATCGGAGAGGTGCTCAAGTAGAATATTCCTAACCTCCATAATAAATCGGTCTTCCTTATCCTGACTTGTCAATTCCTGTGTAACCGGGAGATCACTGTGTACGATCTGTTTATAATACTCTTGAAGTGATTTTCTGAGTTCAACAAGTTTTTCTATTCGAATAAACAGTTCTTCAGGATTAAAAGGCTTAGCCAGATAAGCATCAGCCCCTGCCGTGAGTCCGGTCATCTTTGAGTCATGATCAGCCCGGGCAGTGAGCATGATAACAGGGATATGACTGGTACGCAGATCCTCTTTTAGGGTGGTACATAAGGTATATCCGTCCATTTCTGGCATCATGATATCACTTATAATAAGATCCGGGATACGTTCGCGGGCCATTTGTAAGCCTGTTTTACCGTTTTCAGCAACTAACAATTTATAGTCTTCATGAAGAAGGGTATTCAGATACAGAACAACATCTGCATTATCATCTATTAGAAGGACGCTTAGCTTGTCTGCCAATCCGGGTTCGGTGTCGGTATTAACTGATGTTTCAGAGGATACCACCGGATCTGTGGCCTGGATCTGGCCAATAGATTCGGGTATTTG
>JABDPL010000284.1 GCA_013042825.1 Flavobacteriaceae bacterium
AATGTAGACTTGGCTGTATTGGGCGATTATTACACCAATGGTAGTTATGGGTTGCGTTTGGAAAGCAATTATGCCTGGCGTTATAAGTTTCGCGGAAACTTAAACCTGCGGTTTGAGAATCTGATCAACAGTGAACGCGGATTCCCGGATTTCGCCAAATCGAGCATTTATAATATTAGATGGTCGCATAGCCAGGATGCGAAATCCAATCCGAATTCACGCTTTTCAGCCTCAGTAAACCTGGGTAGCAGCCGGTATTATCAACAATCTATCAATCAGTTAAACGCATCAAATTTTCTTAATAACACCCTGGCATCGTCCGTATCTTACTCCAGAACTTTTCCGGGTGAGCCCCAGGTAAATTTCAGTGTCACGGCTACGCATTCGCAGAATACCAATACCGAGGTCATCAATATGACCCTACCGACCTTCCAGGGAAGTGTGGGCCGGATTTTTCCATTTGCACCTAAAACGGGAACTAAAAAAGGAATCCTTCAGAATATAAATTTACAATACAACGTACGTGGTGAAAACCGAATCCAGACGACTGATTCCTTATTCTTCAAAAAGGAGATGTTCGAAGATGCCGTATCGGGATTTCAGCACAATATCCCGATCAGTACAAACTTCAAACTCTTAAAGTATTTGAGTTTAAGCGCCAGTACCGGTTATCAGGAAGTCTGGACCTTCAATACGATTGAAAGATCTTTTGATCCCGAATCGCTGGAAGTCGTTACGACGGAAAAGAAGGGGTTCGATAGTTTCAGGACCTATAATTTTAGTGCTAGCCTGGGTACGACCTTATACGGTATGTTCAACTTCGGAACAGATAAAAAAATCCAGGCCATCAGGCATGTTATGCGGCCCTCAGTAAGTTACAGTATCTCTCCTGCCTTCAGCCAATATTATGACACCTACGAAGTGGTAGATGCCGACGGCACAACCCTTGAGGAGGTAGAATATACCAGGTTTGAGGAATCGATCTTCGGTATTCCGGGCAATACCTACGCCAGTTCTGTCGGTCTTTCTCTCAGCAATACCTTCGAGGCCAAGGTCAGGGATCGGGATACCACTGCGACTGACCCAAAAAAGGTCATGCTATTGAACAACCTTAATTTCAGCACAAATTACAATATCGCTGCAGATAGCCTGAAATGGAGCCCGGTGCGGCTTACCGGAGGCACCCAGTTCTTCAACAATAAGATGAATGTCAATTTCGGTGCAACTTTAGATCCCTATGCATTAGACAATAACAACAACAAGATCAATAAATTCAATATCGATAATGGTGGCAGTCTGTTCCGACTTACAAGTGCAAACCTTACGATCAACTATTCACTTAATAGCAAAAGTTTTAAGAAAGGAGATACGGCTGAAGATGACGCCGCAATTCAAGAATCGATTAATAGTGGCGGACGAGCTGATGACCTTTTTGGCAAGCCACAGGATTTCGCCGATAATCGATTCACGGGCAGGGATGAAGAAGGAGAACAAGAAGTACCCTCAGATCTTTACACCCATGCCATTCCTTGGAGTTTGCGTTTGGCTTATGCCCTGAATTACAGCAATTCCAGGCGTCAGAATGAGATCTCCTCGCACTCACTTATGTTTTCAGGGGATATAGACCTTACCCAGCGTTGGACCGTAGGATTTTCATCAGGTTACGACCTTAAGAACAAGGGGATAACCTATACCCAGTTGCGATTTGAACGAGACCTTCTGAGCTGGCGTATGAACTTTACCTGGATACCGTTTGGTAACAGGAGTTCATGGAATTTCTTCATCGGTATAAAATCGAATATATTAAAAGATCTAAAATACGACAGACGTCAACAACGAGACCGGTCATTATAAATACATATGATGAAACAAATAATATCAACACCCAAAGCTCCAGCTCCCATTGGCCCTTACAACCAGGCTATACTATACAAGGATACCCTTTTCACCTCAGGGCAAATTGCAATTGATCCTGAAAGCGGAAATATGGTATTGGATACAATTGAACATGAGACAAGACAGGTTATGCTTAACCTGAAAGCCGTGCTCGAAGCCGCTGACATGTCATTTGAAAATGTGGTGAAGTCAACTATCTTCCTCAGTGACATGAACAACTTTTCGAAGGTTAATGAAATCTACGGTTCTTATTTCGATTATGAAACCGCTCCCGCCCGCGAAACCGTTCAAGTTGCGAGATTACCGAAAGATGTTAATGTTGAAATAAGCCTTATTGCAATAGCAGGTTAATCAGGCATCATGCTTCATTTTCTCGACATGATAATTTACCAGGCCTTCTATGGG
>JABDPL010000304.1 GCA_013042825.1 Flavobacteriaceae bacterium
GCTGGCTGCTGGCTGCCCGGTTATCGTTAAATCCCATCCTATGCATGCCGGTACAGGTGAATTGGTTGCCGGAGCTATTACCAGGGCGGCAATAGCCTGTGGTATGCCAGATGGTGTATTTTCTAATCTCAATAGTGCGGGAATTGAGGTTGGGGTAAAATTGGTTCAGCACAGAGATGTAAAAGCAATCGGTTTCACGGGTAGTATAGGTGGTGGAAGATCGCTGTTTGATGAGGCTGCCAGGAGACCCGAACCCATCCCTGTTTTCGCCGAAATGGGCAGTATAAATCCGGTGGTTATTTTACCTGAAGCATTAAAACATCAGGCTGATAAATGGGCAAAAGCCTATGCCCAGTCCATTACCCTCGGAACCGGACAATTCTGCACCAATCCGGGAATTTTACTGGCAATTAAAAGTCCGGAACTAAAGGACTTCATCATGGATCTGGCCGAAGAGATAATCCATATTGAACCGAGTTGCATGCTTCACCCGAATATAATCGGTGCATTCGAGCATAAAAAGGAGCGGGTGAAACAAGAGGCAGATCTAAACGTGATCATGGAATATCCCGACGATGTTGAGGTAAACTATGCACGCCAGGCCTTGACTAAGGTCGATGGCCAGACTTTTATCGGGAACCCTACCTTGCACCAGGAAGTTTTTGGCCCGTTCTCAATGATCGTACAATGCGATGACTCCGAACAATTAACCCGAATCCTCAAAGGTTTGGAGGGTCAGTTAACGGGCACTATTATATCCCATGATGATGAGATCGGGGATTACGATGCTGTTGTCCAGGCTATGAGAGACCGTGTAGGGCGCATTATTTTTAACGGTGTACCTACAGGGGTTGAGGTGGCCCCGGCTATGATGCATGGCGGTCCTTACCCGGCTTCATCCGATAGCAGATTTACCGCCGTTGGACGGCATGCCATAAAACGGTGGGTAAGGCCATTCACTTACCAGAACTGGCCCAATGACCTTTTGCCTGACGAGCTGAAGAATGAGAATCCGCTTCAGATTACACGACTGGTCGATGGTGAGCAAACCGATAAGAAACTTTGAGTCATGAAACGGATATTCTTTTTAGTATCATTTGCAATCATACTGGTAGCCTGCTCGGGAAACAAACAGAACAGGGCAAAAGTTGAATTAAACAAAATTATTTCTGAATATCAGGACCATGAGAGCTACGATGACAGTAGTTATCCTCTGGGCTTATTCACAAAGGATCACTACAGAAAAGAAGCGGAATTCGCTGATGACCTTCTTGAGAAGCTTGATGAAATCAATAAGGATCAGTTGACAGAAACCGACAGGATCTCATTTGAATTGTTGCGTTTCGTGCTTCGTGACCAGGTCGATTATATGGAATTTGAACGCTACCTCAATCCGCTGCTTTCCGATGCGGGGTTTCACTCGAACCTGCCCTATATGGTCCGGCCTTTATCCAATTATGATCAGGTTAAAAAATACCTGAATAAACTCAATGCCATTCCAGATTTTATTGGCCAGCACCTGGTTAATCTAAGGCAAGGTTTGGAAAAAGAGGTTTCACAGCCCCGGATTATTTTCAATGGATATGAAACGACCTATAATGATCATATAGTCGATACATTTGAAGAGAGTTATTTCTACTCACCCTTCAAAAAATTACCGGATGCTCTTACTCAGAGCCAAAAAGATTCCGTGCTAATAGCTGCAAAAGCGGTAATCGAAACCAAGGTCATTCCCCAGTTCAAGAGAGTTAAGGAATTCTTTGAAAATGAATACCTGCCGGGAACGCGATCAACAATAGGCGTTTCAGAAACACCTGGTGGTGAGGCCTATTATCAGAACAGAATCAATTACTATACAACTTCCGATCAATACACGGCCGATGACATTCATGACATCGGACTTAAGGAAGTGGCTCGTATACGATCGGAGATGCAATCGATCATAGAGGAAGTAGGTTTTGAAGGGACCTTTTCCGAATTCCTCGGATTCCTCAGAACAGATCCGCAATTTTATGCTAAAACACCCGAGGAGCTGTTGATCAGGGCCAGAGATCTTGCTAAACGGGCAGATGAACAATTACCGAGATATTTTAAAACTCTGCCCAGGCGGCCGTACGGCGTTGCCCCGGTTCCGGATGCCATTGCGCCAAAATACACCGGTGGGCGCTATGTGCCGCCATCAAACGAAACCGATCCCGGATACTATTGGGTAAACACATACAATCTTCCGAGCCGGACCTTGTATACCTTACCCTCTTTAACTGTTCACGAGGCTGTTCCCGGACATCATTTACAGGGCTCTCTCAATGCAGAATTAGGAGATAGTATTCCTAAATTCAGAAGGGATCTGTATTTATCGGCCTATGGTGAGGGTTGGGGCTTGTATACCGAATACCTGGCAGATGAAATGGGTATGTATAATACGCCCTATGAACATTTCGGCAAGCTCACTTACGAAATGTGGCGGGCCTGCCGTCTTGTTGTCGATACAGGTATCCATGCCAAAGGTTGGACACGCGATCAGGTAGTTGAATTTATGGCTTCCAACTCAGCCCTGTCTCTGCATGAGATCAATACCGAAACCGACAGGTATATCTCCTGGCCCGGACAGGCGCTTTCGTATAAAATCGGAGAACTCAAAATCAGGGAACTTCGGAATAAAGCAGAAGAGGAGTTGGGGTCAGATTTTGATATCCGTGAGTTTCACGAGGTTATTCTCGAACAGGGAACAGTCACGCTTCCAATTCTTGAAGAGCGAATTCTCGACTATATTGAACGTATCAAAAATGGGTAAATGGGTCTTTGAATGCATAGACGGACATACTTGCGGGAATCCTGTTCGCTTGATAAAAACAGGGCAACCGGAGTTGGAAGGATCCGACATGATTCAAAAACGACAACATTTTATCAGGGCTTATGACTGGATCAGAAAAGGCTTGATGTTCGAGCCCCGTGGCCACGATATGATGAGTGGAAGTATGTTATACCCACCTCATGATCCTGAGAACGATGCGGCCGTGCTCTTTGTAGAAACCTCCGGGTGCCTGCCCATGTGTGGTCATGGCTTGATCGGTACAGTGACCATAGCTATTGAAGAAGACCTGATAAAGCCAAAATCACCAGGTATTCTGAATCTTGAAACACCGGCAGGACCAATACAGGTAGAATATTTTCAGAGTGAAGATAAGGTTGAATGGGTCCGGATCACCAATGTTGCCAGTTATCTGGCCGCAAGCGCGTTGAAGATTGTTTCATCACATCTGGGAGAACTATTTGTTGATGTGGCCTATGGGGGAAATTTCTATGCTATCATAGATCCGCAACCAAACTTCAAAGGCATTCAAGATTATTCTGCCTCAGATCTCATTCAATTTTCACGTGAGATCCGTAACCGATTGAATCAAAAATTTATGGATCTGTTCATTCATCCGGAGGATACTACTATTCGCGATGTATCTCATGTAGAATGGACCGGGCAAGTACTGGATAAGGCATCATCCGGCAGAAATGCGGTGTTTTATGGCGATAAGGCCATAGATCGCAGTCCGTGTGGCACAGGCACCTCGGCCCGAATGGCTCAATTACATGCCAAGGGATTATTAAAGTTGCATGAAACCTATGTGCATGAAAGTTATATCGGCAGCAGGTTTACAGGTCGAATCGAGTCCCTGACCAAGGTGGGTGAATATACCGCCATTGTTCCAAGCATACAAGGATGGGCCAGGGTTTATGGTAATAATACGATTACGATTGATGAGGAAGATCCATATGCCTTTGGATTCCAGGTGATTTAAAAAATATTATTGATGAAAAGAATTATCGTTATTGGTGGGGGAGTGATCGGCCTTTGTTCGGCCTATTACCTTCATAAGCACGGCCATGAGGTTGAGATAATCGATAAATCGAATATGGATGAGGGTGCTTCATATGTCAATGCCGGATATCTATCCCCGAGCCATATCATCCCCTTGTCTGCCCCAGGGGTTATGCGTAAAGGCCTGCGTTGGATGCTCAATTCATCGAGTCCGCTGTATATCAAACCCAGATTGGATATGGATCTTTTGAAATGGGGCTTAGCTTTCAACAGTTCCTGCAATCCCCGGCATGTGAAGCGATCTATTCCCGTTATTCGCGATATATCGGTGCTGAGTCAGGAATTATTTGATGAATTGAAAAAACAGCAGGAATTTACATTTCATTATGATAAGAAGGGTTTAATGATGCTATGCAGAACTCAAAAGGGAATGGAGGAGGAGCTAAAAGTTGCCGATCTGGCAACTAAGGCTGATCTGGAAGTTTCCGTATTAAATGCAGAAGAGTTCAGGGAAATTGAGCCAAAGGCCAACATCGACAGCATAGGAGCCATCCTTTATAAATGTGATTTTCATACGACCCCTCATGAATTCATGAGCGATATGAAATCCTATCTGACCAAAGCCCGGGTAAGAATCCATCCTAATGAAATGGTCAAGGATTTTCAAATATCAGCTAAAACGATCAAAGCAGTTTACACCGATAAAGCAAGTTATGAAGCCGATGAGGTAGTTTTGGCAGCTGGATCCTGGAGTGGTCTGATAGCAAGGAAGTTGGGAAAACATCTTCTGATGCAGGCCGGAAAGGGATATCGTATCAATACAACAACTGATTATGGAATAAGCATTCCTGCAATTCTTTCAGAAAGAAAAATAGCCATAACCCCTATGAACGGATTTACGCGGGTGGCAGGAACTATGGAAATAGCCGGAATTAATAATAGGATCAATAAGGTAAGGGTCGATGCCATAGCCAATGGAGCCCGGCTTTATTATCCCGATATGAATTTAACAGCTCAAGAAAAAAAGGATGCTGCATGCGGTTTGCGCCCGGTTACCCCTGACGGATTACCTTATATAGGTAGATCTGAAACTTGTAAAAATTTGACATTTGCGGCAGGACACGCCATGATGGGTTGGAGCATGGCAACGGCAACAGGCAAATTAGTACAGGAAGTAATCGATGACAAAAAACCATCTGTCAAAATGGAACTTTTCAATCCTGACAGGCGATTTCGATAGATATAATTTAAAATAAAATGCACCAATGCGATCAATTTTCATTCATTTTTAGATGAATCCACGCATTTTTTTATCTTTTATCAAAAGAAATTGAATTTTCCTTGATTTTTTAAATGATTATGTTAGTTTATACGGAAGTCAACAATATTAAGAGTCTACCATGTTAAAAATTGAAATTAAAGAAGGTGAAAATATTGAGCGTGCCTTAAAACGATACAAGCGTAAATACAGGAATGTGAAGTTAATGCGCGAGATCAGAGACAGAAAGGAATACACCAAGAAATCTACAAAGCGACGACAGATGGTTAAAAAAGCTCAATACCGGGAAAAATATCTAAACAGGGAAGAATAAGAATCTGTTGGCGGTATCATTCTGGGTTTTCTTTCAGATTCAGTCTCATATTGATCAGATGTTTGACGAATCCGGCTTTCTCATAAGCTCTTATCGCGGGGATATTACTGTTGTAAACATCAAGTCTGATCTCATCCAGTCCTTTATCCCGACACCAGTTGAGTAATGCTGATATTATCAATTTGTTCAAACCCTGTCCGCGTTTGGTTTCGGGAACGAACATGAATCCGAGATATCCGATCCTGTCATGTTTTAGATAATGGCGGTCACCTCTTATCCTTGCACAGCCTGAGGCGACAATCTCACCTGCCTCTTCAACCACGTAAACTTCGGCATTTTCATCGCGAATGAATTCCGATATATCATAATAATTGATGTCACCATCTCTTATCGTCGGATCCATTGGCCGCTCTGCCTGGATCAGGCCCTGTTCAAAATTTAACAAAAGTGGAAGATCATCAAGAGTTGCTCTTCGTACAATGCGATTCATTTAAGCAAAATTTCTTAAAAATATGTTTCTCCTTTAAATATAAATCCATTTTTTTATCTCTTTATCGATTATTTAATGATCTCTGATTTTTTTTGTTGAACTTAGAGATATATTGATTGATAGCACCATTTATTAATTCCCGTTGTCCTTAACCTATGGTACTAAACATCAATAAACACAACCAAATATTCACCGTTTCCGGTGTGCTAAACGGCGTTAGCAGTTCAAAATTTATCGAAACATTTCATAAGGCCTTTCTCGATCATGATTCCTTAGAAATTCATGTAGATCATCTTAAGATCACCGATCGTGAGGGTGTTAATGCTTTGGCTAAGCTGCATAATGAAGCTCTTGCCTTGGGCAAAAAATTAAAGATTATCGGTTTGGTCAAGCCCGCTGCCACGTTGGGATCCCGTCATGATGCCGCCTGATTTCAACATGATAGATCGGCAATAATTTTCCATTCACCATTTATCCTGCGGAATATAATAAGGAAAACACCCCGGGCATCACCCATCTCCCTGGTCAGGTTGTACTGTCCCATGACATAGTATGAATCTTTATCGATTTCTGAAATCTCGTCAAGAATAAACCTGAGAGATCCGGTGTGTGATCGATCTGGATATCTTTTTTTGTAATTGGAAAGTGTTTTATCCCATCCAGAGGTTAGGCCGTTGCTTCCATAGAATTTTAATGAATCATTTTTCCAATACCCGTCCATGAATCTCTCAAGATCGTAGTTGTTCCATGCCATTTGCTGCGCCTTCATGACGGTTTTGATGGCTTCGATATCATTAGATCTATCAGAGGTACTGCATGATGTGCCTAATACGAGGCAACCAAGGATTAAAAGATTAAATAGCTTCATGAGTCTATTGAATTTGATGTGTTCCATCCGATAAGTTTACGGAATAGAGATCACAGGTTTTTTGAAATTTGGTCTCGTATGATTGAGATATGGATTTCCGAAATTCTCGGAAAGTAGATCTTTTAATCAGATTGATAGTACATCCGCCGAAACCTCCGCCCATCATCCGGGAGCCTAACACCTCTGGTTGCTTCAAAGCTTGATCGACCAGGAAATCGAGTTCAGGACAACTGACATTGTACTTATCGCGCAGCCCGGCATGGGAATCGACCATTGCTTTCCCCAGGGTTGAGATATCGGCAGATTCAATGCTCTCACCAGATTTATGAACCCTTTGGTTTTCTTCGAGAACAAAACGAGCTTTTCTGAGATCGTTTTTACTGATCTTATGTTTATTATTCTCGAGCAATTCGATATTAACTTCGCGAAGCGAATGTTTTCCGCAGGCCTTGGCAACCTGAAAGCAACTCTGTCTCCTTTTATTGAATTGGCTGTCAACAAGTTCTCTCCTGACCTTAGAGTTCACAAGCACAATCTCAACATCAGTGAAAGGCCACTTCAGAAGTTTATGGTGCAGAGCCTGGCAATCGAGCAAAATCAGATGATCCTTTTTACCAAACAGACCGATGAACTGATCCATAATACCACTTTCAACTCCGATATGCTCATTTTCGGTACGTTGTCCGATTTTAGCCAATTCGATCTTTTCCAACTGCAGTTCGAGACAGGCATTCAATCCAAAACTAATTGCATTTTCCAGTGCTGCGGAAGAGGATAATCCACATCCTATGGGTAAGTCACTACCAACGACTATATGCAGCTGAGGGCATTCAATGGTGAATTTTTTAATTTCAGCGATCACGCCAATGACGTAATCCGACCAATGATTTTCTGTGCGCGGATTAAGATCATTGACATCGAATTCAATATGTTCATGAAATGTGGTTGATATCAGTTTCGATCGAGTGCTTGACGACAGGCCTAAAGCAACTGTTATTCCGCGATCTATTGCCCCGGGGAGGACCAATCCCATGTTGTAATCGGTATGATCCCCTATCAAATTTATTCTTCCCGGTGAAAAAAAGAGAGCAGGCTCAGACTTGAAATATCGTTTGAAAATTGACCGTAACTCTTGTGTTATATCCAGATTCACATCTAACGGTATTGCCTCATATAGTCTTCACTTAAGACCTTTTCAAGGTAGAACAAGACCTCATCGGCATTGGATTTTGAAAAGATCAGAGGTGGTTTAATTTTTATTACGTTGTCGTCTGGTCCGTCACTGCCCATCAAAATACCGAAAGAAAGCATCCTGTTCACCAGGTACCTGGTTTCTGCATTCAGCGGTTTCAGCTTCTCATCAACCAGTTCAAAACCGATAAATAACCCTTGCCCCCTGATATCACCAATAATTGGAAATTTTGCAGCAAGAGTTTCCAGCCCGGATTTTAAATACGCCCCAATCTGCAGTGCATGAT